>CAJXPH010000004.1 GCA_913057765.1 uncultured Campylobacteraceae bacterium | reverse complement strand
ACGAGATCCTCTCTGGTCTCGTGGGCTCGGAGATGTGTATAAGAGACAGTTAATAGGGTATCAGCTAAAAAAGGCTAAAAGTGGATAAAAATAAATCAGAAAAACTAAAAGAGATATTAAATCAAACAATTTCACAAGAAGAGATTGAAGAGAAATTAAAAAAAGAAATTAAATCAGCTGCTATAAAAAAAGCTGAACAAAAAAAAATAGAAGAAGAACAGTTAAAAAAAGCTGCAGAAGATAAAATAGAAGAGCAAAAACTTCAAAAAAATAATCCTGAAATAGCGATTAATAATGAGCCCCTACAAAAAACTACTGAAGAAAAAATAGAAGAAAAGGTAAATCATAAACTTAATGAAATTGAGATAGAAACAAAAAGAGAAGAAGACGGTGTAGAAGAAAAAGTGATTATTCCAAGTGTTAGAGAAAAGAAAAAGGAAAATCGAGATATAAATATTCTTCTTTATTTAGTTGGAACAATTGCCTTACTACTTTTTTTAGTAGTAATCTATTTATTTATAAACAAGGGGAACTTATCAGGATCTAATCTTTCTACAGATAAAAAAGAAATCTCTACGGAAAAATTTTATGAAGAAAAGATTCTAGAAGAAAATAGAGAAATAAAAATAGAACCTAAAGCTATAAAAAATGACACTGTAATAAAAGAACCAATGATAAAAGTTCAAGAAAATATTGAAAAAATTATAAAAGAAGAAAAACCCAAAGAAATTATAAAAGAAGTTATAAAAGAAAGAGTAATAACAAAAGTTGTTAAACTTGATAAAAAGAATTTTAAAACGTATTACAACTCGGCTAAGTTTAATAGTTTGAAATGTTATAACTTCAAGGCAGGAGATGTATTCCCAACGAATACTTGTAAAAAAAATCTAGCTAAATTTCTAAAAGAAAACAAAAATGCATTAAGATTTGAAGTGATTCCCGTAATTGCAGAAAATGACAATATTATATTTAATAAAATGCAATCAAATATGAAAAGTATGGATAAAGCATTTCAAGATAGAGTAAAAGAGTATATGTATAGAGGATTATCTAGGGAAAGAGTCCTAGAGACGACATGGTATATAAAAGATATTTTAGGAGAAGATTCAATTTTAACTCCTACAAATTACTATGTAAAATCAAAGAAAAATAATAAGGGTATTATTGTTAAAGCATATCATTAAGAGATATGCTTTAATACCTCTTCTTTATCTAGAAGAGGGAATTTCTTATCATAAATAGTTTGATAAGGCTCATCCCCTTTACCAAGAATTAAAACTACACTATTTGGATTTTCACGTCCTAGTTCAATCGACTTTCTAATCGCTTCTCTTCTATTTACTTCAATGAATAGATTTTTTTTATTTTTGATCCCTTTACAGATATCTTCAATAATCAAATCTGGATCTTCAAATCTTGGGTTATCAGAAGTAACAATAATTGTTTTAGCAAAATTTGAAGCAATTTGACCCATTATAGGTCTCTTATTTTGATCTCTATCTCCGCCAGCACCAAATACTGTAATAATATCTTTGTCATTGAAGCTTTCATAAACTTCTTTCATTCCATCGGGAGTATGTGCAAAATCTACAATAATAAGAGGCTCTGAAGATATAATTTCCATACGACCACTTACTCCGGCAAAATTCTCAACAACTTCACAAATCTCTTCAAGAGTTTTATTAGTTAAAATATCTACACTTGAAACTGCAGCCATTAAGTTATATATATTGAATAAACCCATCATTGTTGAAGAAAAAGAATACATATCTTCTATTTTTGAAAACATTACATTCATACCATTTTTAAAAGAATAGGCAGAAACGTTATATGTTGAAGGATTTTCCATACCGTAAGAAGAGGCATTTTTAGGATTAAATTTTACAATTGGGTCATCTTTATTTATCAACTTCTTTGAGTCATCATTAAAAAAAGAATTTTTAATATTTATATATTCCTCTATTGTCTTGTGATAATCTAAATGGTCTCTGGTAATATTTGTATGAATTTTTAATTCAAAGCCTAGGCCTTCAATTCTTTTTTGTTCAATGGCATGAGAACTTACTTCCATAACAAAAAAATCGCATTCATTTTCAATAGCTTTTTGAACATGTGCAAAGTTTCCAAGTTGAACAGGAGTAGTTAAAGTATATTCTTCAACTCTTTCATCATTTATGAAAAAACCTCTTGTTCCTTGAAGAGCAACCTTATATCCTAAATCAAGCAAAATAGAATATATTGCAGCTGCAGTTGTTGTTTTTCCATTTGTTCCGGTAATTCCAATAATTTTGATACTAGAGATATCAATGTGATTTTTTAAATCTTTTGCTTCAACAATCTCTTTACAACCATTGTTTATAGCATCTTCTTTAAATCTTTCATTTTGTTTTGAAACTACAAAAACACTGTTGGCATTGGCATCTTTTGAATTGTCGGTAAATATCTTATTATTTATGATTAATTGCAAGTTTTTTCTCTTCTAATTTCTTGTATAGTTCTTCAAGTTTAGTATCATATGAAAAGTATTCATTAAAACCATCTAAATATGAATACGCAGTAGTATTAAAATCATTATCAATTAGTTTTGTAACAAAATCAAAAAAATCTTCTTTATTTTCTATTGCAACTTTTGTTGAAAACATAATATCTTCAAAAGCAACTCTAAAAGAACCCCTTGATTCAATTAGTCTTTTAAAGTCTTCATATCTAATAGCATCAAGAGTATCAACAGTTGATGCACTTAAATCTTGTAATATTTCCATCATTTTATCAACATCACCATCATATGCGTTAACAACATCTTCAACATATGTAATGGCTTCATCAATATCTTCTTCTTTAACAATTGAGAAATAATCATATAAAGATATTGCTTTGTCAACATCTTCACTTGCTATATCACAAAAAAGCGCATAAATTGGGTACTCTTTATTAGTTGGAAAGTTTGATGATAGTTGTGAATATATAAATAAAGCTTTGTCAAATTTTCGTTCTGTGAAAAAGACATTTGCTTCATTAAGCAATCTATTCTCGTTTATCATTAAAGCTCCTGTAAATTATTTTCCATACCTGCAGGTACATTTACTATTTGAAGTTCTGGATGAATCGCTGCTTTTAATTCTTTTTCAACGATAAACTTCAATGTACTCCCACTTGCACTACACCCTACACAGGCACCTTTTAATTGTATAAAAACTCTTCCATCAATAATATCAAGAAGCTCTATTGCCCCGCCATCTCGTGCTAGCATTGGAGCAATTTTTGACTCAACTATAGAAGTTACTGGTGGTCTAAGATCTTCATCGCTAAATGGTAACATTTTCTATCAACCTTTTTTTGCTTTTTTATTAACATATAAAATACCAATAGCAGTACAAACTAAGATTACAGCTATTGTAGAAAAAATAAATGTTAGTGTAACTTCAGATTCAAACATCTTAATTTAATACACTCTCACATCTATTACAAAGTGTCTCTTCAGAAGTTGAAGTAAACTTCCAACATCTTGGACATTTTGCATCGTTTGATCTATATACTTCAAACTCTTTACCATCTATTTCGAATTGTCCAAGTATATCAGCCTTTTGTTTACTATTTGTTACTGAACTAACTAAGAACCAATCTGATGATTCTGTTTCATTTAAAGATAAAATATTTTCATCATTTGTATAAATTATTAATTCTAATGTTGACTTAATAATTTTATCTTTCTTAAGTGTATCTATAGCTTCTGAAAATTTTTCTTTAGCAGATAATAATATTTCTTCATTAAGATTAGATTCAACTTCTGGTAATACGAACTTCTCATAATCAAAGATATCAGTTGCTCCACCTTTAATAAATTCAGGGGCATAGTTAAGTAACTCATCCATTGTATAAGTTAAAATACAAGCTAAAGTTGAAATAAGCTTTTTAAGGATAATTGCCATTGCACTTTGAGATGCAATTCTATGAATATCATTTTTATCATCACAATATAATCTATCTTTACAAACATCTAAATAGATACCTGAAAGGTCAACAACTAAAAAATTATTTAACTTATTTAAGCCTTTTGAATATTCATAAATAGAGAATGCAGATTCAATTTCATCAAATACTTTATTAGCTCTACTAAGTACCCACTTATCAAGTACTCCCATTTTATCAACAGAAACAATTTCTTCTAAATCACTAACATTTGCAAGTAAAAATCTTGCTGTGTTTCTAATTTTTCTATAAAGTTCAGCATTTTGTTTTAAGATATTATCAGAGATTTTTAAATCTGATTGATAATCACTCATTGCAACCCATAGTCTTAAAATCTCAGAACCGTATTGCTTCATAACTTTATCTGGAGCAACAACATTTCCTTTTGATTTAGACATTTTTTCGCCTTTTTCATCAACAGTAAATCCATGAGTTAAAATTGATTTATAAGGAGCAATTTCTTGTGATGCTAAAGTAGTTAAAAGTGAAGACTGGAACCAACCTCTATGTTGATCACTTCCTTCTAAATACATATCAGCAGGGAAAGTACCAGCATCATAATTTCTAGATCTTAAAACTGCATTTTGAGTAGAACCAGAATCAAACCATACATCTAAAATATCCATAGTTTTTTCTAAATCTTCTGGATTATATCCACTTCCAGGATATAACAATTCTTCAATTGATAAATCATACCAAGCATCACAACCTTTCATTTCAAAAATCATAGCTGTGTAATTTAATACTTTTTCATCAAAGATAATTTCATCAGTCTTTTTATTTCTAAAGAATGCAATAGGAACACCCCAATCTCTTTGTCTAGATATACACCAATCAGGTCTACCATCAAGCATAGACTTTAATCTATTTCTTCCCCACTCTGGATAGAAGGTTAAATCCTCTACTACTTTAAATGCATTTTCTCTAAGTGTTTTATTCTCTTTCCCATATTTATCATCAATAGAAATAAACCACTGTTTAGTTGCTCTAAAAATAATTGGCTTATGAGTTCTCCAACAATGTGGATAAGAGTGTCTAATATCTACGTGTTTAAGTAAAGCATCACCTAGTTCTTCTAAGATTAATTCATTTGCTTTAAATACATGAACACCTAAATATTTGTCTGTATCATTGAATAATTTTTCTCTTACAATTGTTTGATCAAATTTACCATAAGCATCAACTGGCATTATAACATCTAAACCATATTGAAGACCTACTTTATAATCATCCTCACCATGCCCAGGAGCAGTATGAACAGCACCTGTCCCAGCATCCATTTCAACATGTTCACCTAAAATAATTTTTGATTGTCTTCCATTTAAAGGATTAATAGCATGAGAGTTTTCTAATTCTTTAGGAGAAACATCTTCAATAATATCCCCAGAGATAACTTCTTGTTCAATTAAAGAATTATAAAGTTTCTTCGCAACAATAAATTTATCAGATGTTAAAACATATTCTTCTTCACCATTTAAAGCAATACCAGTATTTGAAGGTAAAGTCCAAGGAGTTGTTGTCCAAATAATTACACTCGCATCTAACTTTTCATGCTTGAATGCAACAAAAATCGAAGGAGAAGTTTTATCTTCATATTCAATTTCAGCTTCAGCAAGTGCAGTTTGTGCAGCCCAAGACCAGTGAACAGGCTTGCTTCTTTGAACTAATAAACCTTGATTTGCAATTGCACAAAGTTCTCTATAAATATTCGCTTCAAATTTGAAGTCCATAGTTAAATATGGCTTATCCCAATCAGCGATTACTCCAAGTTTTTTAAACTCATCTTTTTGTATATCGACAAATCTTGTAGCATGGTCACGACACAATTGTCTTAATTTTGATTTTGGTAATTCTTTTTTCTTAGTACTACCAATTTTCTCTTCAACTTTTTGCTCAATTGGTAAACCATGACAATCCCAACCTGGAACATATCTAATTGATTTTCCATTGAAATAATGAAACTTATTAATAATATCTTTTAAAATTTTGTTTAACGCGTGACCAATATGGATATGTCCATTTGCATAAGGAGGTCCATCATGTAAAGTAAAAGAAGGCGCACCTTTTCTATTAGTCTTCATTCTGTCGTAAACTTTTTGTTCATCCCAAAGTTTATATTTCTTTGGCTCATTCTGAGGGAGATTCCCTCTCATCGGGAATTTTGTATTTGGTAGTAATAAACTATCTTTGTAATCCATTTTCTATACCTTAAATTATCTATTGTTATTTGCTATTTGTTTAAATCGCAGATTATATCTAAATGAGTGTTAAATTTATATAAGCTATCTTAAGTATCTTTTTCTTGTCCAAAAGATTCATTTGTTTTACCACATCTTGGACATGGATTTTTTGGATTTACAAAACATGAAAAGCAGTATGTACTTTCGCAATCTCTACATGAAAGTTTACAATGTTTACAAACAAAGATATTTATCTCTTTTGTTTTTTTAAAATTTTTTTTACTGAACCAATTAAACATGAATTTATTATAGTTAGATTGTACAAAAATTGTACAAGAAAGTTTATTCTTCTTCATTAATAGTTATAAGATGTTTCTATTGTACACATATTGAACACCCTATATTTGGATATAAAACCTATAAAATGTTACTATAAAACATATTTTATAAAAAATTATAAATTTTAATTATAAGTTCTAGTACATTATTATTATATATGTGCTAAAATCTTTACTATAAAATCTAAAAGTACAAATAGGGATATTATCAATGGATACAAAACATTATGAAGTAATAATAGTTGGTGGTGGAATTTCAGGTTCAGCACTTTTCTATGAATTAGCTAGATACACTGATGCAAAAAGCATGTGTATGCTAGAAAAATATGAGGACTTAGCTACATTAAACTCTAAAGGTACAAGTAATTCGCAAACTATTCACGTAGGGGATATCGAAACTAACTATACTTTAGAAAAAGCTCATGTTACAAAAAGAGCTGCAAAAATGATTGAAAAGTTCAATTTACAACGTGGACTTCAAGATAAAATTATGTTTGCACATCAAAAAATGGCTTTAGGTGTTGGTGAAAAAGAAGTAGAATTCATTAAACATAGATACCATGAATTTAAAGAGTTATTTCCTTATTTAGAATTATGGGACAAAGAAAAAATCAGAGAAGTAGAACCTAAATTAGTTTATGCTGATAAAGAACAAACTAAAGATAGAGCTGAACCTATTGTTGCAATGGGTACACAAAGTGAATATACAACTGTTGACTTTGGAGCTATGACAAAAGAATTAGCAAAAGCTGCACAAGAAGAAGACAAAATCACTGATATATTCTTTAATGCTGAAGTTGAAGAAATTGAAAAAGTTGGTGACAAATATAAGTTAACTACAACAAGTGGTTCAGTTTTTACTGCTGATTTTGTTGTTGTAAATGCTGGTGCTCACTCATTATTCTTAGCACATAAAATGGGATATGGAAAACATATGGGTTCTTTATCAATGGCAGGTTCTTTCTATATTACAAGTGGTGAGTTCTTAAATGGTAAAGTTTATATGGTACAAAATCCAAAACTTCCTTTTGCTGCACTTCATGGTGATCCTGATATTTTATGTGATGGAAAAACTAGATTTGGACCTACGGCATTAGCTCTTCCTGTATTAGAAAGATATAAAGGGCTTAAATCTCTTGGGCAATGCCTAAAAACAATGAACATTGATGGTAATATCCTTAAAATCTTCTGGGATTTATTAAAAGATAGTGAAATTAGAAACTACGTATTTAAAAACTTCTTATTTGAAGTTCCAGGAATAAACAAAGGTTTATTTGTACAAGACGCAAGAAAAATCGTTCCATCATTAAGTGTTGATGATATTGAGTATGCAAAAGGATTTGGTGGGGTTAGACCTCAAGTACTTGATAAAGATAAACAAAAATTAATGCTAGGTGAAGCATCAATTAACCCAGGTGGGGGAATTTTATTTAATATGACTCCTAGTCCTGGTGCCACTTCTTGTTTAGCTAATGCAGAAAGAGATATTGAAGTTGTAGCTGAACACTTAAACCTTACATTTGATACAGAAAGATTCTTAGACGAATTAACTGATAAAGAATAGTATAATAGAGTATGGGATTTAGTCCCATACTAAACCCCTTAAAAAGTCATATAATGTACGAGACAATATTCAATGATAAAGAGATGCTTTTACTCCAAAACATGCTCAGAGATCATAAAAAAACAATTACAACTGCAGAAAGTTGTACAGGAGGGTTAATTGCCTCTATGATAACTGAGGTTTCTGGTTCATCTGATATATTCAATGGCTCAGTAATCACTTACTCAAATGACGTAAAAGCTCAAGAATTAGAAGTAAGAAATGATACATTATTAAGATATGGTGCCGTTAGCGTGGATGTTGTTGAAGAAATGCTAAAAGGTGTGATTAAAAAATTTAATGCTGATTATGCAATTGCCATTAGTGGAATTGCAGGACCAAATGGTGGAACAAAAGAGAAGCCAGTTGGTACAGTTGTAATTGGTATAATAGGTAAAAACTTAGGTCAAGATATAGAGATTTGCAAGTTCAATGGAACACGAAAAGAAGTTCAAATTCAAGCCGCAAAATACTCTTTGAAAAAAATTTTAAAATTTTTTCAAAAAACCCTTGACAAATAATAAAAAACCTATTATAATTCCAGTCCATTTTAAGAAAACAACTTCTTAAAATATGTGACCTGTTAGCTCAGCTGGTAGAGCATCTCCCTTTTAAGGAGGTGGCCAATGGTTCGAATCCATTACGGGTCACCATCAATATAATTTTTATTATTAATAAAACGATGGCCCCTTCATCTAGTGGTTAGGATCTTGGATTTTCATTCCAATCACAGGAGTTCGAGTCTCCTAGGGGTCACCATCGGTCGATTAGCTCAGTTGGTAGAGCGCTACCCTTACAAGGTAGACGTCAGAAGTTCGAGTCTTCTATCGACCACCATTTAAAAAATCGTTAAATGCAGTTAGCATAGATTTTTATAAATGTTTTTTTCAGTGACATCTAAATACAAACTTTGTATTTAGTATTTTAAGCGCGGTAGTAGTTTAGTTGGTTAGAACGCCTGCCTGTCACGCAGGAGGTCGAGGGTTCGAGTCCCTTCTACCGCGCCACTTTTTAAAAAAAAATCATTAATCTTTTTTCTTCAACTATTTATTATCTTTTTATTATAATTGCGTTATTCTTAATTTATATTACTTAAGGATATTTTTTTAATGATAAAAGCCAAATCTTTATACCATCTTATTTTATACAGCATCATTTTTATCGTCATATTAACTTCTTCATTTACATTTATTATCATTGAAAATGCTTTTGATGAATTCCAAGAAAAAATTGATATTATAAAAACAGACTTCTCAAGTAAACAAAAAGATTTAATTCAAGCAGATATAAAAAAGACTCTAAAATTTATCACATATTACCATGAAAAATTCAAAGGGACTAAATCAGAACGCGAAATCCAAAATGAGTTATTAAACTCCATTGAAAAAATGAGAGATAAAAAAGATATAAATGACTATGTCTTTATCTACGAGTTTAATGGTACTTCAATTTATTATCCAGTATCAGATAAAAATATAGGAAAAAATCTTTATGAATTTACTGACCCTACTGGGAAAAAAGTGATTCAAGAAGTCATAGATATTTCACGAAAAAAAGATGGTGGGTATGTTCAGTATATTTGGTATAAACCTGCAATAAAAAAAGAAGCCTTAAAAATCTCATATGCACTTTCTTATAAGCCATGGAATTGGACTATTGGAACAGGTGTATATCTAGATGATATAGATAAAGTAGTAGAAAAAAAACGTAATGAATATGATGAAAAAATTTCTAACTATATCCTTCAAATGTTATCACTAACCATAATGTTAGTACTTTATTCAATCTTTATTTATAAAAATGCAACTATTTTAATTGTTAATGATGTAAAAGAAATTGGTAAATATTTAAAAGAAACTCAAAAAACCGATACTAGGATTAATCAAAATAGATTAATATTTGGAGAGTTTAAAGTTATTGCAAATTTTGCATATGATGCTATGCATAATATAAAAGATAAAAATAATATGCTTAAAGATTTAAATAGCCATCTAGAAGAAAAAGTAAATGAACAAACGAAAGAGTTGACAAGTTTAATTGATTCTCAAAAACAATTTTTAAAAAATTCTGTTCATGAAGTAAATACACCCTTATCAATCATAAGAACAAATGTAGATTTATTAAAAATGCATACACCAAATAATAAATATATAGCGAATATAGAATCAGGAACAAAAATTATCCAATACATATATGACGATTTATCATATTTAATTAAAAAAGATAGAGTTGAATACCCAAAAGAATATATTAACTTTACAGAATATCTAAAAGCTAGACTAGACTTTTTTCATGGTGTTGCTACTTCTAATGAATTATTTTTTATTACAAATATAGATGAAGAAATATATATTAAATTTAATAAAACTGAATTACAAAGAATAGTTGATAATAATATATCTAATTCAATAAAATATTCTTATGCAAAATCCCCTATATATATTAGGCTGACATATTTTAATGATGAAATTGTTGAGTTTAGTGTTAAAACAAATTCAGACAAGATTGCAGGTCAAGAAAAAATATTTAATGATTTTTATAGAGAAAACAACTCACGTGGTGGTTTTGGTCTAGGACTTAGGATTGTAAAAGAAATCTGTGATAAAAATTTAGTTATAATTAAACTTGACTCAAACGATAAAGATACAAAATTCACTTATAGGTTTAAAATAAATGAAGATACTACTTCTTGAAGATGAATTAATGCTAAACAATGCGATATCTGAATACTTAAGAGATATTGGGCATATGGTAGAGAGCTTCACAGATGGTGAAGAAGTTGTTAATTGTGTAGATACAAGTTTTGACTTACTTGTTCTTGATATTAACGTACCTAAAAAAGATGGTTTTGAAATACTTCAAGATCTAAATAAAAAGAAAATATACATTCCAACAATTTATATTTCCGCACTTATTGATATTGAAGACATTACCAAAGCTTATGACTTAGGGTGTAGAGAATATATTAAAAAACCTTTTCACTTAGAAGAATTAGGCATAAAAATAAATCAAATACTAAAAAAAGACCAAAATAGCACTTCACATATTAGGTTTTCAGAGAACTACTCATACTCTAAAGATAAACAAACACTATATTTTAGTAGCGAACCACAAACACTTACAAAAAAACAATTAGAGATTATTCACATACTTGCACTTAATATAAATATGATTGTAGATTTCGAAAGATTCAGAATTGATATCTGGGGTGGAGAGAATATTGACAACCCAACAATAAGAGCAGAGATTTCAAGACTTAAAAAAGCACTAAAAGAAGACTTTATCAAAAATATCAGAGGATTAGGTTACAAAATTGACAGATATTATTCTGTCTAACAAATCCCTCAAATAGGCTCTTATAGAGCTTATTTGCTACGTTAATACTATACTCAAAAAAGAATTATGTAAAAAATATGTAATTGCTACCTTTTTGCTACATTGACGCATTATACTTTCAAGGTTGAATTACTAAAGACAGTTCAGTATTTAGTAAAAATATAAAAGGAGATCTAGATGAGTCCAGAAAAAGCTCAGGCATATTGGAAAGAAAACATTTCAATGATCATGAAACTACTTGTAGTTTGGTTCGTTGTTTCTTACGGATGTGGTATTTTATTCATTAATGAACTTAATGCTATTGAAATTAGTGGTGTTAAGTTAGGATTTTGGTTTGCACAACAAGGTGCGATATATGTATTTGTTGCATTGATTTTTGTTTACGTTAAAGTAATGGCAGGAATTGATGAAAAATACGGCGTACACGAGTAGGAAGGGAATAATATGGAATTACAATCATTAATTTACCTATTCGTAGGTATTACGTTCGCAGTTTATATTGGTATTGCTTTATGGGCAAAAGCTGGATCAACTAAAGAGTTTTACGTTGCAGGTGGTGGAGTTCACCCAGTTGCAAATGGTATGGCAACAGCAGCAGATTGGATGTCAGCGGCATCTTTCATCTCACTAGCTGGTATCATTTCATTCAAAGGTTCTGATGGTGGTGCTTACTTAATGGGATGGACTGGTGGATATGTTCTACTAGCTATGTTATTAGCTCCTTACTTAAGAAAATTTGGTAAATTTACAGTTCCTGACTTTGTTGGTGACAGATATTATTCTGATACTGCAAGACTTGTTGCTGTTGTTGGGGTTATCTTCGTTTCGTTCACATATGTTGCTGGACAAATGAGAGGGGTTGGAATCGTATTCTCTAGATTCTTACAAGTTGATGTTAATACTGGTGTTCTTATCGGTATGGCAATCGTATTCTTCTATTCTGTACTTGGTGGTATGAAAGGTATTACATATACTCAAGTTGCACAATATGTTGTTATGATTTTTGCATATATGATTCCTGCAATCTTCATCTCGTTACAAGTAACTGATACATTTATTCCTCAATTAGGTATTTTTGCTCAAACAACTTTCGCATTTGACGATGGTGTTAAAGTAATCCCTGAAGGTACTTATCTATTGCATGCTCTAGATATGGCAGTTTCTGACTTAGGATTTAAAGAATATACTCAGCCAGGTAACTTATGGAATACATTTATGTTAACTACTGCACTTATGTTAGGTACAGCTGGTCTTCCTCACGTTATTGTTAGATTCTTTACAGTTCCAACTGTACAAGATGCTAGAATCTCTGCAGGTTGGGCATTAGTATTTATTGCAATTATGTATACAACTATTTCTTCAGTTGCTGCATTCTCTAGAATTAACTTAATCAAAAACGTTCAAAACGTTGAATATAAAGCGTTTGTTGCTGGTGAGTTAAAACATCCAGACGGTACACCAAATAATGGTGGATGGTTCAAAACTTGGGAACAAGGTGGATTATTAGCTTGGACAGATAGAAATGGCGATGGAAAAATTCAATATGCACCAGGTGCTGCATTTGATGCTAAAAAAGGTAAACCTAAATTTGACGGTACAAAAGTTACAGAAAATGGTAACAGAGCTACTACAAATGGTAAACCAGCTGGAAACAGTGGAAAAATTGAAAATGAATTATACGTAGATAGAGATATCATGGTACTTGCGAATCCTGAAATTGCTAACTTACCTAACTGGGTAATTGCATTCATCGCAGCTGGTGGACTTGCAGCAGCATTATCTACAGCAGCAGGACTATTACTTGTAATTGCTTCAGCAATTTCACATGACCTTATGGGACAAGTTATCTTTAAAGACAAAGAAACTGGGAAATCTACATTAAATGAGAAATCAGAATTAATGTGGGCAAGAGTTTCAGCGGTTGTTGCTATTTGTGTTGCCGGTTACCTAGGGATTAACCCTCCTGGTTTCGTTGCACAAGTTGTTGCATTAGCGTTTGGTATTGCTTCAGCAGCGTTCTTCCCTACAATTATCCTTGGGGTATTTGATAAGAGAATGAACAAAGAGGGTGCAATTGTTGGTATTTTAACTGGTCTTATTGTTACTATCGGTTATGCAGTTTACTTCATCTGGGGTCCAGGAACACCAGATCAGTATTTCTTAGGAATTTCTCCTGCATCGTTCGGTACGATTGGTACAATCCTACATGTAATTGTAGCATTTGCTGTATCTAGAATGACTCCTGAACCTCCACAACATATTCAAGATCTTGTTGAGAGTATCAGAATTCCTTCTGGTGTTGGTGAAGCTCACGATCACTAGTCAAACTAAAAAGTCAACCTTCGGGTTGACTTTTTTTTTGCTCTTTTTTATGCTATTTTTTAGTATTATAAATTAATATTAAAAAATGGTATACACAATTTATTAAACTACTATCAAATTATAAATATTTAAAATCCCATTTTTTTACATTTAATTTAACTATAATAATTACTATTTTACAACTGAAGGAATGTTATGAGTCTTCGTGATCAAAAATCTTTTTTATCAAATATTCACCCTTTTGAATTATTAACAGAAGAGCAGATGGATAGATGTATTAGACATATGGATATTGCCTATTATCCTAAAGATGAAATTATAATTACTCCAGAAAAGATACCAGATCATTTCTTTGTTATTATAAAAGGATGTGTTCATGAACACAATGAAGAGGAAGAAGTACTTGTAGATTATCACTATGAAGATTCTTTTGATGCAAATTCATTAATATATGGTAAGACAAATAATACTTTTAAAGTTTATGAAGACCTAATTTGTTATGAAATTGAAAAAAAAGTTTTTCTTGAACTAATTGAAAAAAATGATGGGTTTAAAGATTTTTTCTTAAATAATCTAGTGACAAAATTTCAAACGTTAAAAGATAAAGAATATACTTCAGAGCTTTCAACATTTATGATTGCCAAAGTAAGTGATACTGTTTTACATCCACCTTGTATAGTTAATTCAGGGACACAACTTATTGATGCAATCGAGAAATCGATGGAGTTTAAGACTTCAACTATTATTGTAAGAAAAGAGAATGGTAAATATGGAATTATTACAGACTCATTACTAAAAGTTAAAGTATTATTAGAAGGAAGAGATTTAACTATCTCTGTTGATGATATAGCAATATTCCCCCTACTCTCTGTAAATCAAGATGATTTTCTTTTTGATTCTTTTTCTCTGTTAATTAAAAAAAATATAAAAAGAGTTGGTGTAGTTGATAACGATGGAAATATGATTGGAATCTTAGAACAAATAGATGTACTTTCACATTTTGCAAATCATACATATGTTGTTGATTCAAAAATTAAAAATGCAAAAAATATAGAAGATTTAAAAGATGCAAGTATAGAACTTATTAATACTATTAAAACACTAAATGCAAAAGGTGTAAAAGTTAATCATATTTCAAATTTAATTGGTCAATTAAATACAAAAGTTTATAAAAAATTATATACATTACTTATTCCAGAAGAATTACAAAATAGTGCATGTTTTATTGTTATGGGAAGTGAAGGAAGAAATGAGCAAATTTTAAAAACTGACCAAGATAATGCACTTGTAGTTTGTGATCATACAGATGTAGAACAATATAGACCTTACATGGAAAAAATGACAGAGATACTTATAGATTTTGGTTACCCTCCATGTGAAGGTAATATTATGGTTTCAAACCCATTTTGGTGTAAAAATGTTGAAGAATATAAAAAAGAGACAGCAAGATGGATTGAAGCACCAGATATGCAAAACTATATGGATCTTGCAATTTTCTTTGATGCTTATGCAGTTGCAGGAGATAAAAATTTATTAATTAATTTAAAAGATGATTTGTTTAATAAACTTCATGATAAAGATGTGTTTATGGCATATTTTGCAAAAGCAACTTTAACATTTGATACTCCAAGTACTGTTGCAAACTTTATGACTAAAACATATGTTATTGATATTAAGAAAACTGGTGTTTTTCCAATAGTACAAGGTATCAGATCACTTGCTTTAAGAGAGAGAATTAGAGAAACAACTACTATAAAAAGAATAAAAATATTAGAGAGTAAAAAAATATTAGAACATGATATGGCACATGAATTACTCGAAGCATTTGATGTTCTAAATACATTAAGACTTAAAGCTCAACTAATAATGCTACAAGATAATAAAAAAATAAACAATGAAATAGATACTCACTCTTTAGGTAAAATTGAAAGAGATTTATTAAAAGACAGTTTTAAAATTGTTAATGATTTTAAAAAGTTTATTACCTACTCATTTAAAACTGATAAGATTTCATAATGTTTGCAAATATAATAAAAAACTGGCAAAGGAAAAATCTAAAAGATGAGAGATATGCTTTTCTTTACGATAAACCTCCACACGATGAGTATGTTTGTTTAGATTGTGAAACAACAGGTTTAAATCCTAAAAAAGATGAAATCCTTTCTATAGGTGCTGTAATTATAAAAGAAAATAAAATATTAATGAGAAAAACATTAAATATTTTTGTAAAACCTTCAAAAAATGTTACAGAAGAATCTATAAAGATACATCAAATAAGACCTATTGATTTAGAAAATGCACGAGATCCTAAAGATGCAATAATGGAACTTTTGGAATTTATTGGGAATAGGTCAATTGTGGGATATTACATAAAATTTGATATTGCTATGATTTCAAAATATACTAAAAAATACATTGGTATAAAACTTCCTAACCACTCAATTGAAGTATCTTCAATGTATTATAAAACTAGACCAAAAAATTCTGAATATGCATTTGTTGATTTAAAATTCGATACGATCATGAAAGAGCTAGAAATCCCAGAACTAGGAAAGCATGATGCATTAAATGATGCAATTATGACATCGATGATTTTCTTAAAATTAAGAGAAATGACACCTGCAAATTCTACTTTTTACCCGGGACAATAATAATCAAACTATCTTAAGTAGCAGAAAATAGTATTATTTTCTTGCTACATTTCCTTATAACTATATTTAAATAACTAATACTCTGATCTTAATCTTGACTTAACAATCAACTTTTAAACTAATCTAAAAAAGAATCGATGTATAATTTTACATTATTTTTATAATGCTATTCTAATGCTATTAAAAACATGAAGGAAAGTGATATAAAAAAATAATACTAGAGGAGAGGACGTTTCTATGAATGATGAATTAGTAGAAAAAATTAAAGCTAACCCTGATTATCAGGCCTTAGTAAAAAAGAGAACTAGTTTTGCTTTAAAACTAGGTATTTTTGTATTAGTAATGTTTTATGCATATATCTTGACAATTGCATTTAACCCAACAATATTGGGGACAAGAATTGGTGAAGGTGTTATGACAATAGCATTTCCTGTTGCAGCTGCAATTATTATTATCAGCTTCATAACAACATTAATCTATGTAAGTAGAGCAAATAATGAGTTTGAAGACTTAACTGAAAAAGTAAGAGAAGATGTAAAGGATCTATTATAATGTTAAGAATTTTAGCACTAATTTCAATTTTAGCAGTTGCAATGTTTGCAGCTGGGGATGCAACATTTGAGGCATCAAAAAGAGATATTAACATTCCAGCAATTGTTATGTTCTTTATTTTCATTGGAGCAACATTAGGTATTACTTATTGGGCGGCAAGTAAAACTAAATCTGCAAGTGATTTCTATACAGCAGGTGGTGGAATTTCTGGATTCCAAAATGGTATGGCAATTGCTGGAGATTATATGTCAGCAGCATCTTTCTTAGGATTATCTGGTCTTGTTTATTTAAAAGGATATGATGGTCTTGTTTATGCAGTTGGATTTTTAGTAGGTTGGCCAGTAATTTTATTCTTAATGGCTGAAAAATTAAGAAACTTAGGTAAGTTTACATTTGCTGATATTGCAGCATTTAGACTTGGACAAAAAGAGATTAGAACATTAGCAGCATTTGGTTCATTATCTGTTGTTACTTTATACTTAATTGCCCAAATGGTTGGATCAGGAAAATTAATCCAAGTACTATTTGGTTTAGAGTATGAATATGCTGTAATCTTAGTTGGTGTTATGATGATTATTTATGTAACATTTGGTGGTATGCTTGCAACTACTTGGGTTCAAATTATTAAAGCTGTTTTATTATTATCTGGTGTTACTTTTATGGCATTTATGGTTTTACAGCAATTTAATTTTGATTTCACACAGCTTGCAACAAAAGCAGTTGAAACTCATAAATTAGGACAGGATATTATGGAACCTGGTGGGTTCATATCCGATCCAATTTCTGCAATATCTTTAGGACTTGCATTAATGCTTGGTACTGCTGGTTTGCCACATGTACTTATGAGATTCTTTACAGTTGGTAATGCCAAAGAAGCAAGAAAATCAGTTGTTTATGCAACAGGATTTATTGGTTACTTTTATTTAGTTATTGCTGTTATTGGTCTGGGAGCAATTGTTTTCTTAAACTCTGATGCAGGTGCTGCATACTTTGTTGATGGGAAACTATTTGGTGGAAATAACATGGCTGCAATTCACTTATCACATGTTGTTGGAGGAGATATCTTCTTAGGATTTATTTCAGCAGTTGCATTTGCAACAATTTTAGCAGTTGTTTCTGGTCTTACGCTAGCGGGTGCTTCTGCAATTTCTCATGACATTTACGCAAATGTTATTTGTAAAGGGAAAGCTGATGAATCAAAAGAAATGGCAGTTTCTAAAAGAGCAGTAATTGTAATTGGTGTCGTTGGTGTATTACTTGGTATTGCATTTGAACACCAAAATATTGCATTCATGGTTGGTCTTGCATTTGCTATTGCTGCCTCTGCAAACTTCCCAATTCTTTTCTTATCAATTTATTGGTCTAAATTAACAACAAGAGGAGCATTTATTGGTGGTATGTTAGGTTTAATTACAGCTGTTGTACTAGTAATCTTAGGTCCTGTTGTTTGGGTATCAGTATTAGGAAATGAAACACCTATTTTCCCTTACAAACATCCTGCACTTTTCTCTGTGTCTGTAGCATTTATAGGTATTTGGTTTTTCTCAATTACTGATAAATCACAAAGAGCAAAAGATGAAATTAAAGCATTTGAAGCTCAAAGTGTTAGAGCGGAAACTGGTTTTGGTTCTGACGGTGCTGTTGATCATTAAATGTACAATTTGTATAAAATTTGTACATTTAAGACTATTTGATAACTCTATTTGATCCAAAACTGTACTACAGGTACCATAAATAGGTATCTGTAGTATAATCATATTTTGTTACCTTTCTACATAATTTAGAACTTTCTTACATAATTAGTACATAACATGTACAATAATTGATTTTTCATATGTAATAATAACAATGTTTTATATGCTATGTTATTGCTACCCTTAAGTAGAACTTATAATTTGACATATTAACATCATTAATTTTTCTTATGAAGGACGATCTTAAGAAAATGAAGGGGAAAAGATGAAGGACGAATTAGTAGAGAGGATTGAAAACAATCCGAAATATCAAGAGCTAGTTTCGAAAAGAAACAGCTTTGGTATTAAGTTAGGTATTTTTGTACTTGTAATGTTCTATGCATTTATTTTAACAATTGCATTCAACAAAGAAGTATTAGCTACAAAAATTGGTGACGGTTTAACTACTGTTGCATTTCCTATTGCATTAGCAATATTAGTAATTAGTTTTATAACTACATTAATCTATGTAAAAAGAGCAAATGGTGAGTTTGAAGATTTAACTAATGAAATTAAAGATGATGTAAAGGATTTATTATAATGTTTAAAATATTAGCACTTATTACAATATTTGCACTTAGTGCATTTGCTGCTGGTGATGCAGAATTTGAAGCAGTAAAAAGAGAACTTAATATTCCTGCAATTATTATGTTTTTTGTTTTTATTGTTGGTACACTTGGTATTACTTACTGGGCTGCAAGAAAAACAAAATCAGCATCTGACTTCTATACTGCTGGTGGAGGAATTACAGGTTTCCAAAATGGTTTAGCAATTGCTGGAGATTATATGTCTGCCGCTGCTTTCCTTGGAGTTTCTGGTCTTATTTATTTAAAAGGTTATGATGGTGTTATCTATGCTGTATCATTCTTAGTTGGTTGGCCAATTATTTTATTCTTTATGGCTGAAAAGTTAAGAAACTTAGGTAAATTTACTTTTGCAGATATTGCTGCATATAGACTTGGTCAAAAAGAAATTAGAACATTAGCTGCATTTGGATCACTATCTGTTGTTATTTTATATCTAATTGCTCAAATGGTTGGGGCAGGTAAACTTATTCAAGTACTATTTGGTATGGAGTATGAATTTGCAGTGCTTATGGTTGGTGCATTAATGATTGTTTATGTTACTTTTGGTGGTATGCTTGCAACTACTTGGGTACAAATTATTAAAGCTTGTTTATTATTAACAGGTGTATCATTTATGGCAGTTATGGTTTTATATCACTTTGACTTCTCATTTGAATCTTTAGCTGTTAAAGCAACTGAAAATCACACAGCAGGTGAATCAATTCTAGCTCCAGGTGGATTTATTTCTGATCCTATTTCTGCTATATCTTTAGGTATGGCTTTAATGCTTGGTACTGCTGGTTTACCACATGTACTTATGAGATTCTTTACAGTTGGTAATGCTAAAGAAGCTAGAAAATCTGTTGTTTATGCAACTGGTTTTGTTGGATATTTCTGGATTATTATTACTATTGTTGGTTTTGGTGCAATCGCATTCTTAAACTCTGCCGAAGGTGCTGAATACTTTGTAGATGGTAAATTATTTGGTGGAAATAACATGGCTTCAATTCACTTATCACATATGTTAGGTGGAAATGCATTCTTAGGATTTATTTCAGCTGTTGCATTTGCTACTATTTTAGCAGTTGTATCTGGGTTAACACTTGCCGGTGCATCTGCAATTTCTCATGATATTTATGCAAACGTTATCAATCCAGATTGTACAGAAGAACAAGAAATTAGAATCTCTAAAATTACTGTTATTATTGTAGGAATTGTTGGGGTTACATTAGGTATCGCATTTGAATCACAAAATATTGCTTATATGGTTGGATTAGCATTCGGTATTGCAGCATCTGCAAACTTCCCAATTTTATTCTTATCTATTTACTGGAGAGGATTAACAACTAGAGGTGCATTCATTGGTGGATTTATTGGTCTTATCACTGCTGTTACTTTAGTTATTGTTGGGCCAATTGTTTGGGTACAAATTTTAGGAAATGCAGAAGCAATCTTCCCATATAAACACCCTGCACTATTCTCAGTAACAATTGCATTTGTTGGAATCTGGTTCTTCTCTACAACAGATAACTCTCAAAGAGGGAAAGATGAAAAAGAGAAATTTAGAGCTCAAAATGTGAGAGCAAATACAGGTATTGGTTCAGCTGGAGCAGTTGACCACTAATACAAATTTTTATAAACTTTCATCAAAGGATTTACTTCCTTTGATGAAAAACACTACTTTTTAATTAAATTCCATTTTTCTTACATTATTTCCTATAAAATCACACTTTTTTTTCAAAAATTTACATAAATAATAATAACAACTTTATTCATTTTAAGTTAGACTTATTAATAAGATATAGTTATATAGTAAGTAAAAAAATATAAAGAGGGATCATGAGTATACTTGAACAAACTACCTTTATAAAATCAATTCATCCATTTGAAAACTTAAATAAAAGACAACTTGAAGAATTTGCAGAAAATCTTGATATTGTTTATTTAAAAAAAGATGAAATATTACAGAAACAAAATAGTGAACCAGAAAATTTATATTTTATTATAAAAGGTTTAGTGCAAGAAAAACTTGATGACGAAGTATTATCAATCTTCTCAACAAATGAGTTTTTTGATACCATTTCGTTAATCGAAAATTATTCAAAACATACTTTTGTCACAACTCAAGAAACAATATGTTATACATTACCACGTTCAATATTTATAAAAACTTTACATGAAAATCCCGCATTAGAAGTTTTCTTTTTTCAAAGTATTTCACAAAAATTAAATGCTAATATTAATAATACAAAAAATAAAGAACTTTCAAATTTAATGGTTGCAAAAGTAAAAGAAGCTAATGTTCATAGAGCCGTTATTCTTCCATACCAAACTACAATTTTTGATGCAGTAACTGTAATAAAAAAAGAAAAAGTTCCAACTCTACTTTTAAAAGATGACAATAATGAAATGTATATTGTTACAGATTCAGACTTTAGAGAAAAAGTTATTTTAAATAGAATGGATTTTGATGATATTGTTGGAAAAATATCAAATAAAGGTCTTGTATATGTAAATGAAAATGATTTTTTATTTAACGCACAATTAATTATGGCAAAACATGGACTAAAACGAGTTGTAGTTAAAAATAATCAGGATGAAATTTGTGGAATAATTGATCAAATCTCCCTATCTTCTTTCTTTGCAACACATACATTTTCAGTTTCAAATAAAATTTCAAAAGCTGAGACAATTGAAGAATTAAAAGAGGCTTCACAATCTTTTACAAAAATCATTAAATCGTTAAATGCTAAGGGCGTAAAAGTTGATTTTATCTCAAAATTAATTAATCAATTAAATAGAAAAGTAATGAACAAGTTATTTAAAATAACTGCTCCTAAAGAACTAGTAGGGAAAGCTTGTTTAGTAGTTATGGGAAGTGAAGGAAGAGCTGAACAAATTTTAAAAACAGATCAAGATAATGCACTTATTATTGCAGATGATTGTACTTTAAGTGATGAGGAAATATTAAAATATACTCATGATTATACTGAACATCTTGTTGATTTTGGATTTCCTAGATGTGAGGGTAATATTATGGTTTCAAATCCATACTGGTGTAGACGACAAAAAGATTTTAAAAACTTAATTTTTGAATGGATTACAAAACCTAGTGGTGACAATTTTATGAATCTTGCAATTTTCTATGATGCAATGGCAGTTACAGAAGATAGAAAAATGCTGACCGAATTAAAAGAGTATCTATTTAAAATAGGTTCTACTTCAAAAACTTTCTATATGCATTTCGCAAAAATTATTATGGATTTTAATGTCCCTTTAGGGTTTTTCGATGGATTTGTTTTTGACTCAAAAGATAAAGAACATGATAATGAAATCGATATTAAAAGAGGTGGTATTTTTATAATTGTACAAAGTATTAGAACTCTATCTTTAGAGCATAAATTAATGCGTGTAAATACAATAAGAAGAATTAAAGAACTTAAAGAACTTGGTGAACTAGATGAAGAATTTGCCTCGGAATTAATTGAAGCATTTAAATTTCTATTAACTATAAAATTAAAATCAAATCTTGAAAAAATGGATAGTGCCGAAACTATTGATAATTATATTAATCCTAATAATCTAAATACAATGGAAAAAGATTTATTAAAAGATAGTTTTAAAATTGTTAATAAATTAAAGAAAAAACTAGAACACCATTATAAGTTAAATTATGTTTAGAACTATACAAAATTATTTTAATAAGAAAAATCTAAAGGATGAGAGATATTCTTATCTTTTTGATAATCCAGTTGATGATGAATATATTTGTTTTGATTGTGAAACAACAGGATTAAGTGTAGAAAATGATGACATAATCTCTATAGGTGCGGTATTGATTAAAGGGAATACAATTGTATCTAGTGAAAAATTTGTTAAATTTGTGAAACCAAAAACTAAACTTCAAATTGAAGCTATTAAAGTTCATCACATACGTGAAATGGATTTAGAAGAGGCAGAAGATATAGATAATGTTATTGAAGAGTTTTTAAAATTTATAGGAAATAGAAAACTTGTTGGATATTTCTTAGAGTTTGATATTGCTATGGTAAACAAATACTTAAAACCAAAAATTGGAATTAAATTACCTAATAAAAGTTATGAAGTATCTGCAATATATCATGATTATAAAATAGAAAAAATTCCTCAAAGTAATGTTGATCTTAGATTTGATGCAATTATGAAAGATCTTCAAGTTCCTGAAATGGGTAAACATGATGCATATAATGATGCAATCATGACAGCAATGATGTTCTTAAAACTTAAAAATCAGCCAAAAGTAAAAATCAAATAAATTTTTTAAGCTAACTTTGACATACGATTGACACATCTTTTCGTTATAATCCTATAAAATTAAAACAAAAGGTAAAAATACATGTTAGTACTAGTTCTAAACTCAGGAAGTTCTTCTTTAAAATACCAATTAATGAATCCAAAAACTGCAGAAGTAAAAGCAACAGGACTTTGTGAAAGAATTGGGATTGATGGTAGATTAGTACATGAAGCAAATGGACATAAAATCAAAAAAGATATTAATATGCCAACGCACAAAGAAGCTATTGAAATTGTATTAGACTTTTTAACAAATGGTGAAGACAAAGTTATTTCTTCAATTGATGATATTGATGCTATTGGACATAGAGTTGTTCATGGTGGAGAATTTTTTAATCAATCAGTAATTGTTAATAATGATGTTATTGAAAAACTAGAATCACTTATTCCTCTTGCTCCATTACATAATCCAGCAAATATTATGGGAATGAAAATTGCGCAACAACTTATGCCAACAAAACCAAATGTGGCAGTATTTGATACTGCATTTCACCAAACAATGCCTGCTGCAAATTATATGTATGCAGTACCATATGAAGATTATAAAGATCATGGAGTTAGAAAATATGGTTTCCATGGAACATCACATTATTATGTTTCAAATGAAGCTAAAAAAATGTTAGCAAAAGAAGATTCAAAAGTTATTGTTTGTCATCTTGGTAATGGTTCCTCTGTATGTGCAGTAAGAGATGGTAAGTCTATTGATACATCTATGGGACTTACTCCTCTTGAAGGTTTAGTTATGGGTACTAGATCTGGAGATATTGACGCTGGTGTTTTATCATACTTAATGGACAAAAAAGGAATGACTGCGGAAGAGACAGTAAATTACTTAAATAAAAAATCTGGTCTTTTAGGGGTATCTGGAATATCATCTGACTTAAGAGAGATTATTGAAGCTTGTGAAAATGGAAATGAAAGAGCTCAAACATGTATAGATATGAAATGTAACCGAATAAAAAAATATATTTGTTCATATGCAGGAATGCTTGAAGGTGTAGATGCAATATGTTTTACAGCAGGTATCGGAGAAAATGCTGATCTTATTAGAGAAAAGGTTTGTAGTGGGTTAGAATTCATGGGAATTGAATTAGATGAAGACAAAAACAAAGTTAGAAATAGCGAAAATAGAGAAATTAATACAAAATCTTCTAAAACAAAAATTTATGTAATCCCAACAAATGAAGAGTATGTAATTGCAAATGATACCTATAGATTAGTAAAAGCTTAATGCTTTTACTAGTTGCTCAAAATATAAATTAATCTAATAATCAACCAAATCTTATACTTAAGTAAAAGGTATGTACTACTTTTATACACACCTTCAAAATATGTATAAAACTTTCTCCAAAATGCTACGCTAATGCTATTCTAATGCTACGTTTGAGTAATATAATTTATTGATTTTACAATAAAGGAAACTTGAATGGGTTTAATTGAAAGTATAAAAGAAAACGCTAAAAAACAACTAAGAACAATCGTTCTTCCAGAGTCTGAAGACGAAAGAGTATTACAAGCTGCTCAAATTGTTTTAGAAGAAAAAACTGCTAATGTAGTTTTAATTGGAAATGAAGAAACAATTAAAGCTGACGCAACTGCATGTGGTGCAAATATTGATGGTGCTACAATTATTGATCCAAAATTGTACGATGGAATTGATGCATATGTTGAAGAATTAGTAGAGTTAAGAAGATCAAAAAATCTTTCTAGAGAAGAAGCTAAAGAAATCATGACTACTGAGCCAAGATTTTTTGGTTGTATGATGGTTAGACTTGGTGATGCAGATGGGCTTGTTGCAGGTTCAAATTCTCCAACGGCTGATGTATTAAGAGCTGCAATACAAATAATCAAAACTGCTCCAGGAATTAAAACTGTTTCTTCTGCATTCGTAATGGAAACTGCAGATGGTAAATTTGGAGATAATGGCTTACTATTATTTGCTGATTGTGCTGTATTACCAGACCCAACTTCTGAGCAATTAGCTGATATAGCATCGTCAACTGCTGCAACAGCATCATCTGTTGTTGGTCTAGAGCCAAGAGTTGCAATGTTATCATTTTCAACAATGGGAAGTGCAAAACATCCATTAGTAGATAAGGTACAAAATGCTGTGCAAATTCTAAGAGACAGAAATGTTGATTTCGCTTTTGATGGTGAAATGCAAGCTGATGCTGCTATCGTTGAAGCAATTGGAGCTAAAAAAGCACCAGATTCTGATGTAGCAGGACGTGCTAATATTTTAGTATTCCCAGACCTACAAGCAGGAAACATTGGATATAAATTAGTACAAAGATTTGCAGGAGCAGATGCTCATGGACCAATTGTACAAGGTTTAAATAAGCCAGTTAATGATCTATCTCGTGGCTGTTCAGTGGAAGATATTTCAAACTTAGTAGCTATTACAGCAACTCAGTCTTAATCGTTAATAAAAAATAATTTAAAAATAGGGGAAAGATATATGTTAGTATTCATTTTAAATGCGGGAAGTTCATCGTTAAAATACCAATTAATGAACCCAGTAAACAAAGAAGTTTTAGCAGTGGGAATATGTGAAAGAATTGGAATTGATGGAGTTTTAAAACACGAATTTGGTGATGACCAAAAAATCAAAATTGAAACTGCAATGCCAACTCATAAAGAAGCTATTGAATTAGTATTAAAAACTTTAACAGATGGTGAAGGTAAAGTTATTGATTCAGTAGATGAAATTGAAGCAATTGGACATAGAGCTGTTCATGGTGGAGAAGACTTTGCTGGTTCAGTTATGGTAACAGATAAAGTAATTAACAAAATGAAAGAGCTTATTCCTTTAGCTCCATTACATAACCCTGCAAATATCATGGGTATGGAAATTTGTCAAGACTTAATGCCTGGTAAACCAAATGTAGCTGTATTTGATACTGCATTCCACCAAACTATGCCTGATTATGCATATATGTATCCACTTCCATATGAACAATATACTAAAAATGGTGTTAGAAAATATGGTTTCCATGGTACATCTCACTTCTTCGTATCAAATGAAGCAGTTAAAATGTTAGATAAAAAACATAATACAAGAGTTATCGTATGTCACTTAGGAAATGGTTCTTCTGTTTCTGCAGTATTCGATGGTAAATGTATTGATACTTCTATGGGTCTTACTCCTGTTCAAGGTCTAATGATGGGAACTAGATCTGGTGATATTGGAGCAGGAGCTATTCAATATATGATGGAAACTGACGGATTAACAATTAAAGAAATGCTTGATATGTTAAATAAAAAATCAGGTATCGTTGGTATTTCTGAAAAATCTTCTGACTTAAGAGAAGTTCTTGAAGGTATGGATGCTGGTGATGATAAATGTAGATTAGCAGTTGATATGATTGCTTACATTATCAAAAAATATGTTGGTTCATACGCAGCTGCACTTGATGGTGTTGATGCATTATGTTTCACAGGTGGAATTGGTGAAAATGCAGCATTAATTAGAGAAAAAGTTTGTGCTGGTTTAGATTACATGGGATTAAACATTGATCCAACTAAAAATAACAAAAGATCTGGTGAAGCTAGAGACATTTCTACAAATGGTTCAAATGGTAGAATCTTTGTTATTCCAACAAATGAAGAATATGTTATTGCAAATGATACATATAAAATCGTTAAGGGTATTGAGTAGAAATTACTCTTTATCTAATCTAGGGGAAAGCAAAAAGGGAAAGATTATATATCTTTCCCTTTTTTTGCTTCTTTATAACTCCTAGAACTTCATAATCAGTAAATAAAAGTAAATCTAATTATTTATGTCGAGTACCTGAACCTCGTTTAAAATCATTTGTGATTTTCCTATTATTTTTTTTAGGTGCACTATTTTTTCTATTTTCAATAAAATCATCAACCTCTTTTTTAAAATCTTTATTTTTAGGACTTTTAGGTTTTCTACTATTGTTCTCATTTTTTGGTTTTCTAGTTCTTGATTCATTTTGCTTAGAATTTCTTTTATTATTTTGTCTAGAATTATCTTTTTTAGGTGGTTTCACTTTTTTTAAAGAAGAAACAGTAAAACCTTCTATATCTTTTACTTCTATTCTTGATTTTAGTAATTTTTCTATATCTTCTAAATATTCATATTCTTCATCACAAACTAAAGACATTGCAACACCTTCATTACCTGCACGCCCTGTTCTTCCAATTCTATGAATATAATCTTCTGGAACATTTGGTAATTCAAAATTTATAACATGTGGTAAAAGCTCAATATCAATTCCACGTGCGGCAATATCAGTAGCAACTAAAACTCTAACTTCTTTTGCTTTAAAATCTTTTAATGCCCTAGTTCTTGCACCTTGTGATTTTCCACCATGTATAGCTAATGATGTAATATTACTCTTATTTAAATATTCACATAATCTATTTGCACCATGTTTTGTTCTTGTAAAAACTAAAACCTGATTCCAATCTCCAGTATGAATTAAAAATGAAAGTAAATTTCTTTTTTTATCTTTTAAAACATAATGAGCAACTTGAGCAACTTGCTCAGAAGAAGTATTACTTCTTGCAACTTCAATAAGTTTTGGTTCTTTTAATAAACTTTTAGACAATGTTTTTATCTCATTAGAAAAAGTTGCAGAGAAAAGTAGTGTTTGTCTATGTTTAGGAATATGAGACATAACTTTCTTTATATCGTGGATAAAACCCATATCTAACATTCTATCTGCTTCATCAAGAACTAAAAAATCTACCCTTGATAAATCTATAGTTTTTTGTGAAATATGATCCAATAATCTACCTGGTGTTGCAATAACAATATCTACACCTTTTCTTAAAACTGCTTTTTGAGGGTTTATTCCAACTCCACCAAAAATAACAGCCGTTTTTATCGGAAGATATTTACTATATGCATCAATACTCTCAGCTACTTGGGCAGCTAATTCTCTTGTTGGAGTCAAAATAAGAGCTTTTATATAAGGCTTATTCTCTTTTTTATGTGCCTTCTGGCTCATAATTTCTAACAAAGGCAGAGTAAAACCTGCAGTCTTACCAGTACCTGTTTGAGCAGCAGCTAAAACATCATGTTTTTGTAAAATGATTGGTATTGATTCTTTTTGAATAGGAGTAGGAGTTGTATACCCTTGGTCTTCTATTGCTTTTAAAATATTAGAATTTAATCCTAATTGTGAAAATGACATTAATTACCTTTAATTAAATTTAGTAATTTAAAGAAATGACAATCCTGGTTAATGAAGAAACTATTGATAAATATAATTTAGATAAAAACGAAGACAAACGTAGCTTGTTTACTATAATTTTTTTCGGAGTATAACACAATTATAAAAAAAGGTAAAGTTTTACAACTTTACCTTCTTATTTATATTAATATAATAGTTAAAATAAAACTAATAAGCTTTTAAAGACCCAAAAAGATTTACAGAGAAACTTGACACTGCTTCATTAATAATTTTATCAATGAATTTTTCAAATTTATCTTCTTTCTTCCACGTAGCTTTATCAACTCCAGATAGTTTTTCAATTTCTTCTTTTGCATATGTTAAAGTAGTAACCTCATCTATAAGTCCAACCTTTTTTGCTTGTGAAGATGTAAAAATATGCGCATCTGCATATACTTTATGATTTTCAACTTTTAACTTTCTTGCTTTTGCAACATCAGATACAAACATTGAATATGTATCTTTAATTACTTTTTGAAGTTCTTCTTTTTCGTAATTTTCCCACTCTCTAGTTGGTGTTCCCGCTTCTTTAAAACGTCCAGCTTTTACAGTTTGTGTTTTAACCCCGATTTTTTCCATAAGTTCTTCAAAATTTGTTCCTTGGAATATTACCCCAATAGAACCAATCATAGCACCTGGGTTTGCAATAATTTTATTTGCCCAAATTGAAGCATAATAACTTCCACTTGCCATAATACCACTTGCATAAGCCACTACTGGTTTAACTTCTGCTAATTCTTTTATTGCATATGCTAATTCAACAGAAGGAGCAACTGCACCACCTGGAGAATTTACAACAAGTAAAACACCTTTTATATTTTTGTTTCTTTTAGCTTCATTAATATCTTCCATAACTTTTTGAATATTTAAGATAGGACCCATTAATTCAATTTTTTGTAAATTTGCTTGTTCTTGATTACCATTAGTTAAAGCCTGTCTCTTATACACATCTCCGAGCCCACGAGACCAGA
>CAJXPH010000003.1 GCA_913057765.1 uncultured Campylobacteraceae bacterium | reverse complement strand
ATCCTCTTCGTCGGCAGCGTCAGATGTGTATAAGAGACAGAATTATACATATGAAGGAATATAATGTCAAAAATAGGAATTTTAGTAGCTAGTTCAAACAATAACTTGAAACTAGGACAAAGACTTGCCCAACTTGCAAGTGAACAAAATGTAGAGACTGAACTAATAAATTTAGTTGATTTAAATTTACCTCTTTACAATACTATTGAAGAAGAAAAAAATGGAATACCTGAAACGGCAACTCTTTTAGCTGAAAAGATTTTATCTCTAAAGGCTTTTATTATTGTGGCTCCTGAATATAATGGGGTTATGCCAGCAGTTTTAAACAATGCTATGTCATGGACTTCAAGAGCAACAGAAAACTGGAGAGACGCTTTTAATGAAAAAACTGTGGGGCTTGCAACACACAGTGGTGGTGGAGGAACAAAAGTTCTTCAAGCAATGAGAATACAGTTTCAACATCTTGGTGCAAATATTTTAGCAAGAGAACTTTTAACAAGTTATGAAAAAGCATTAAATGAAGATAGTGCTAAAAATATGATAACTCAGTTAGAAAAATTATCTAATATTTAATTTTTTGAAATAAAAAGTAGAAAGGAGTATACTACTCTTTTCACTTTTAGGCAGATTACATGGAACACATACTTGGCGCACTTATACCTATTTTTTTACTTATACTAATAGGATACTATTTTAAAAGAATAAAATTCCCTTCAAATGACTTTTGGGCTAGTGCTGATAAGTTAACATATTATGTTCTTATGCCATCTTTACTTATATATAAACTCTCTACTGCAAACCTTGATAATATTGAAGCATTTGATTTTGTTTTGACAGGAATATTAGGAATATTTGCAATACTAATCATAACTTTACTAATAAATTTTAAGACTAAAACAGCAGGTGCTCCTTTTAGCTCTGTAGTACAAGGAACAGTTAGGTTTAATACATATGTTTTTTTAGCTTTAATTGCTTCAATGTTTGGTGATGAAGGTATTGCGTTAGCCGCACTTTTAATTACTTTTGCAATCCCATTGATAAATATAATTTGTATTACAATATTTGCAGTTTATGTAAATGATCAAAAAGCTACTTTTAGTGGAATGATAAAATCAATTGTTACAAATCCTTTGATTGTGGCATGTGTGATTGGTGGAAGTATAAATTATATAGATTTAACTATACCTATTATTGCTTTAAATGTATTGAAAATATTAAGTGCCTCAGCATTACCTATGGGATTATTATCAGTAGGTTTTTCATTAGATTTAAGATCTATAAAAGAAGCAAAACTAGAATTAGTGATTTCTACTGTTTTAAAACTTTTAATTAAACCAGTTTGTATGTATGGTGTTGGTATTTATTTTGGTTTGGATAAATTATTTTTGAGTATTGTAGTTGTTTTTGCAGCGATGCCAACTGCACCTTCTGCTTTTGTTTTAGCAAGACAGTTAGGTGGAGATATAAAACTTATGGCATCAATTATCACTTTACAAACGATAGTTTCAATCTTTACAATCTCTTTAATTTTAGGATTTATTGCTTCTTAAAAAAAAGTTAAAATCACACCTTTATTGCTCTTCTTAGATATTACGTGATAACTATATTTTTTTATATTAGGAATATCTTTTATATTCTCTTTTAGATATTTTTCTACCTCAAAAACTCTATTTTTAGCAAGTGCTTCTAAAAGAGACTTTTTTGATTCTATTTTTTTAAAATGAGCTATATCATTTTTATCTATTACAGGAAGTAAAGTAATTTTCGAAATGTTTTTTTTCTTTTGTAAAATAGTTTGAATTTTGTTTTTACAATTATCAGTAATCATTGCACTTACAGTTTCCATATCGTAGCATTTGACCACTTCTTTTTTACTCTTTTCTTGTTTCGTAATAATTATTAGTTCTTCTTTAACCTCTTCTACTTTAGAAACTTCCGTAGGCTCTTTTATTTCAATTTCTGTCTTACTTATTTTTTCTTCAATTATTACAATAGCTTCTTTTTTTATCTCTTCTGTTTTTGCTATAGCTTTTGGTTTTATTATTTTTACTGGTTTTTTTGATATCTTTTTCTTAGCTTTTCTTTCTCTTTCTAGTGATATCTCTTTATCTAAATTCTTTACTAGTACTTTTTGTAGTGCTTTTGCTTTTTCAGGATTGTATCTATTTGGTTTACATTTTTCACAAGTATAAATTTTATAAAGTTTCTTTTGAGCTATAAGATAACCTTTTGATGCAGCTTGTTCATAATATTCTAGTGCTTTTTCTTTATCTTGCTTTGCTACTTCTTTGTGATATCCATATTCATAAATATTACCTAATCTCATAATGCTTGATAATTCACCTTTTTCGGCAAGGTCTTCGTATGTATTAAGTGCTTTTTCTAAGTCTTGAACGATTACTGGTCTTACCATATATATATTTGCACTGGCGTACTCTTTCATACTATGTATATCATTTGTTTCTACTAACTTTTCTAACCAGTATAAAGATATTTCAGGGTTTTCTATTTTATATATTTCTACAAGTTCTCTTTGAGCTTTTATATTGTTTCTCTTTGCCAGTTCTTTGTATATTTTGATGGCTTCTTTTTTTTCAGCTTTTTTTGCTTCTTCTAATAGGAATAAGTCAGATTTTGTATCGATACTTTTTTCTAATTTGTATATTTTGTTATTTAGACTTGCTACTTTTTGTTTACCATTTAAAAAATAGTTTGAATTCTCAGTATAGAACTTCTCATATTGTTTTAAAGTTTCAATATTTTCTATGTTTAAAATATTTTCAAATTCTTTTTCAAAAAAAGAGATATCTTCTTTTGTATAGTTAAATTTATCAAAACTATTGTATGTTTTCAAGTTAGGAATTTCGACATTGCTGTTTTGACATCCTGTAAAGAATAGAAAAATAGAAAAAATAGATAATATATATCTCATAGTGAACCTTTGTTATAATAAAAGAAGTATAGTAATACATTTATATTTTATAAGGAGTTAAAAGATAATGATTTTTTTGATTTTATTTGGAATTATCGCACTTGTTGTTATTGCTTTGAATATATACGATAATTCAAATTTAGAAAAAATAAGAAAGCATTTTGAAGTTAACAATTGCCAAAGCGTTATTTACTCAAAAGGAACCTATAAAGGTATATGTCAAGATGAAGTAATACAAATTGATAATGGCTTTAGTGTGGATGTTCAAAATGATAAAAGAATCTTTAAACTAAACCAAATAAATAAAATAAAAAAAGATAATTTAACTGTAATTTTGAATGACAGTTATAAAATTGAATTTAAAGATAAAAAACATTTAGAAGTTTTTTATAAAAGACTAGAGGAAAAATATAATAAATGAATGAAATAATAGACTTTGTAAATGCAAAAACAGTAGAAAAATCTGTATTTTTTAAACACTTAAAGTGTTCAAAAGAAGAAGCAGTAATCTTACAATACATAACAAAAGAGTATATCCTAGGGAACGATACATTAGTAGTAATTGATATATTAGGAGAGTTTTATGATGTTAAAAAATTTGAACATCTTGCAAATATAAAACTTATAAAATCATTATTAGAATTTGGATGGTTGGTTCAAAATAGCTTTGATCATATAAAACTTAGCGATATGTCTCAATTAGAGCTTTTAAATTCACCAGTTACTTTGTCTCCTGCATATTTAAAACTTTTAGAAAAAGGTTCTCTAGAATTTGTATTACCAGAGATAAAGAAATATGAGGATCATTTAGAATATCTTCAAGATCAATTTTTCAAAATAGATTTAGCGCAACAATTAAACTTAGTGAAAAGAAATTTTGATGAAAACTCACCAAATATCAATAGACTAAAATCAAAATTAACATTACTTGAAAATAGAATTAAAGATAGAGTAAAAGAAACAGCCAATGAGATTATGCTTGAAGATTTTTTCAAAAGTCATACTTTAGTTGAGCAAGAACAAATGCTCTTCTTAGCACTTTTAAAAGAAGAATATTCTGGTGGTGATGGATCTATTAGAGATATGAATTCATTAATTGATTTAGTTTCAAGTGATGATTATGAGAAAATAAAATATAGAAGTTTATTAGAAGAGGGTTCAAGTTTAGTATCCAATGGACTTGTAGATTATGATGAGGTTTTAACACCATTTGGTGGGATAAATAGAAATTTCTATATTCCAGATGATATTCTTTATAAAATTTCACATCCAACAAAAAAGAAAACTAGAAGTAGAAAAATAAAATTAGATTCTTTAATAAAAGAACAAGATGTTTTTGAGCTTGTTTCAACTACAAAATCTTTAGAAGATGTAGTTTTAAACGATAAAACAAGAGAAACATTAAATGCTCTTCTTAAGCAAATGGATAAAAATGTTTTTAATCGTCTAAAATTATGGGGATTAAAAGATAAAAAAAGAGGGATTGAAGCAAGAATCATATTTTATGGTTTTGCAGGAACAGGGAAAACTTTAACTTCTTTAGCACTTGCAAAATCTCTGAAGAAACAAGTTCTAAGCTTTGATTGTTCAAAAATTCTTTCTATGTATGTAGGTGAGAGTGAAAAAAATGTAAGAGCAATTTTCGATAAGTATTATGATTTACGAGATAAAAGCAAATCAGAGCCTATTTTGCTTTTAAATGAAGCTGATCAGTTTTTAAGTTCAAGAACTACTTCAAGCTCAAGTGGAAGTGAAAAAATGCATAATCAAATGCAAAATATTTTCTTAGAACAAATTGAAAGATTTGACGGAATATTAATTGCAACTACGAATCTTCTTGAATCTTTAGACAAGGCCTTTTCTAGAAGATTTAACTATAAAATAGAGTTTAAAAAACCAACTTTAGAACAAAGAGTTGAATTATGGGAAAAACTTCTGCCTGTTGCTTTACCTTTAGCAAAAGATTTTGACTTAAAAAAACTTGCCAGTCACGAATTAACAGGTGGTCAAATTGAAATGATAATCAAAAACACTGCATTTAAAATTGCACTTGATGATGAACCTGTCTTTACTATAAAATCTTTCGAAGAACAGATTGAAAAAGAGATAAAAGGTAACTTTGACTCTGAAAATAAAGTGGGTTTTTTCTAAAGAAATCTGCTCTCTTTTTGTAAATGTCATCTGAATGTCATTTTGATATATTAAAATATTCTTAAATTTTTTATGTAACTGATACTTTTAGTTATAGAAAAGAAAATAGTTTGAATTAGTGTCCTAATTATAAGATGAGCTTTATAAGATATTGGATATTATCTAGCTAATAATAATCATTAAGGATTAAAGATGACACATATGGAGTTCTCTCATCCGTACTTCGGTGCCTTTGTTATGTTCGTATTAACTTTCGGCGCATTCATTGCTACAGTCTTCCTTGCACGTTTCGTTAGTAGAAAATTAGCCAGACTTGATACTGAAAAGTTGAAAGCTACACTATACGAATGTGGACCTGAAGTTACAAAGCAACCAAATAGTGTATCAGTACAATTTTATTTGATGGCACTACTTTTTATTTTATTTGATATCGAAATCATATTTATGTTTCCATGGGCAATTGACTTTAAAGTCCTAGGTTGGTTTGGGTTTGTTGAGATGATTTTATTCATTCTTTTACTAACAATTGGATTTGTTTACGCATGGAAAAAAGGAGCCCTTGAATGGCACAGCATAAAGTAAATTATTTACAAGATGGTGGGGCACCTATTGCTCTTACTACAGTTGATAAATTAGTAAATTGGGGAAGGTCTAATTCATTATGGCCTTTAACTTATGGATTAGCCTGTTGTGCTATTGAAATGATGGCCACTGGTGCATCAAGATATGACTTCGATAGATTCGGTACTATTTTTAGAGCATCTCCTCGACAAGCAGACGTTATTGTAGTTGCGGGAACGTTAACTAAAAAACATGCAGAGTTTATGAGAAGGTTATATGACCAAATGCCAGACCCAAAATGGGTTATTTCAATGGGTTCATGTGCAAATACTGGGGGAATGTTTAATACATATGCCACAGTACAAGGTGTAGATAGAATTATCCCTGTAGATATTTATCTTCCTGGATGTGCTCCTCGACCTGAAACTTTACAATATGCACTTATGATGCTTCAAAAGAAGATTCGAAGAGAATCTGTATTTAGATCAATTAAGAAAAAAAGGTTAGTGTAATGAGAAAATATACGCCTAAAAATGATGTTCAAGCAAAATCATATTTTAATGATAGATTTTTTGTAGCACCAGAAACGCCTAAAAGAGATTCTAATAAAGATGAAATCTATGCAAAAGATATTGAACAGTTAAGAGATAAGTTCGAAATTTTAAATGACTATATCGAAGTTGAAGAGTTAGTAATTTTTATAAATCCAGAAGATAATGTGAATGTAATTACATTTTTAAGGGATGCTTTAGATTATGAACAATTAATGGAACTATCAGCTATTGATTATATTGCTGCACGTGGTGGCTTTGAAATTTTCTATGAGATGTTATCTTTAAGTAAAAGAAAAAGATTAAGAATTAAAACTTTTATTAGACAAAAACAACCAATTGAATCAGTTTACTCAGTATTTAGAATGGCTTCTTGGGCTGAGAGAGAAATGTATGATATGTATGGTGTGAAAATTCTAAATCATCCAAATATGAAAAGAATTATTATGCCAGATGATTGGTATGACTATCCATTAAGAAAGACATATCCACTTACAGGTGATGAGGCTGCAAATTGGTACGAAGTTGATAAAATTTTTGGAAAAGAATATAGAGATGTAGTTGGTCCAGAAATTAGAGACTGTGCAAATGTTGACAGATATGACACTGAAAGATTTTCAAGACTTGGGCATGAAGTGCCAAAAGGTGTTGATATCACTGATGGTAAAGAGCCAGATACACCAATTTCTTACCAAGAAGAGGGTGGAGTTCCTATTATTAGAAAACTTAATCCAGAAGATTCTGTGACTATAAAAGAGAGAAGGTAATAATATGCAACAATCAGTAAATAGATTAAAACCTTTCTTTGAAAATATAAATTTTGAGAGAGAAGATAACACAATGATGGTTAACTTCGGGCCTCAACATCCATCAGCTCATGGTCAGATGAGACTTATGCTTGAGCTTAAAGGTGAGGAAATTGTAAAAGCAACACCGGGTGTTGGTTATTTACATAGAGGTATGGAAAAAATGGGTGAGAATATGATTTATAATGAATTCTTACCTACTACAGATAGAATGGATTATATCGCATCTACTTCTAATAACTACGGTTTTGCCCTAGCTGTAGAAAAACTCCTTGGAATTGAAGCTCCTAGACGAGCAGAGATTATTAGAACTATGCTTTTAGAAATAAATAGACTTATGTCACATCTTTTCTGGCTTGCGACTCACGCACTAGATGTTGGAGCGATGTCAGTTTTCTTATATGCCTTTAGAGAAAGAGAATATGCAATGGACCTTATTGAGGATTATTGTGGAGCTAGACTTACTCATAGTGCTGTTAGAATTGGTGGAGTTCCTTTAGACTTACCACCAGGGTGGTGTGAAGATTTAGAAAAATTCTGTGGAATATTAGAAACTGAAGTTGAAAAATATGAAGGTCTTTTAACAGAAAATAGAATCTGGAGAATGAGACTAGAAAATGTTGGTGTTATTGACGAAAAAATGGCTAAAAGTTGGGCATGTTCTGGAGTTGTGTTAAGAGCTTCAGGTGTTAAATGGGATCTTAGACGTGAAATGCCTTATGGTATTTATCCTGAGTTAGATTTTGATGTACCAACTGCTAGTACTGGTGATTGTTATGGAAGATATAAATGTCATATGCAAGAAATGAGAGAGTGTACTAAGATTTTAAGACAACTTATTCCTATGTATAAAGAGAGTGAATCTCAACTAATGGCTCACGCTCCTGAGTATGTTTCAGCTTCTAAAGAAGATATTATGACTCAAAATTATTCTTTAATGCAACACTTTGTTTTAGTAACTCAAGGTATGAGACCTCCAAAAGGTGAAATCTATGTTGCAACTGAATCACCAAAAGGTGAACTTGGATTTATGATTGTTAGTGATGGAACGCCTTTTGCATATAAAATGAAATTAAGAGCTCCATCTTTTTGGCATACAGGTCTTCTAGAAGACTTACTTCCTGGGCATCAGTTAGCTGATGTTGTAGCAATTATTGGTAACCTGAATGTTGTATTCGGTGAGATTGATAGGTAAGGGGAGAAGTTATGAAAAGATATGATTTAAGACCATTAAAAGATAATTTCTATGACAGAATGTTAGAGCTTATGGATAAAGATATTGTTGAAGGTGAAAATGCAATTTTCCTTTTTGAAATTGGTGACTTTTCTGCTATCCAGAAATCTTCAGATGCAATTTATGAAGCAGGTTATACGATGATGAACTCTTTAAAATTTAATGAAGTTGATTGGACAATTGTTGTTAAGAAAACTAAACCTGAACAAAAAGTAATTGAAGTTGTTGACGAAGAAGGTGAAAAATAATGGAAGATATAAAAGAAATTATTTCAAAAAGTGATTATATTATCACTTTCGGTTCTTTTCTAGCTGCTGATAATGTAGAAATTCAAGAATCAATTATCCAAGCTATTGCTAAAAATACAGCAGAGTTTATTTATATGCATCCAATTGATAATGTTGATTTAAAAGTTTATTATTCTCAGTTTATTAAATATGAAGTTGGGAGTGAAGAAGGAGTTGCCTCTTTACTTTTAGATACATTTGTTAAAAGTTCTGATGAAAAAGTTGAGAGCTTTGTTAATGATTTAGATATTGGATATATATCTGCTGAAAGTTCAGCTGGAGAAGAAGAATTTGAAGAAGCTTATGAACGAGGTATTGAAAAATCTGAAAAAACTTTAATTTTAGGACGCGATATTTTTACTCATTCTAGAGTTGAAAACATTACAAAAATTTTATCAGTAATTAGAAAATATAGTGATTTAAATATTGTTTGTCTAGATAAAGAATATCAATATATTATAAATGAAATTCTAGATGAAAATTTAGATGAAGTTGATGAGTTAGATTCTTATAATGGAACTGTAGTTTATAGAACATATGGAGAAGAAAATACTGATATCTTAGTTGGAAGTGAATCTTTTGCAAGAGTTGCAAAAGTAACTCATAAAGATGAAGTTTTTATTAATTGTTGTGGTGAAAAAATACAAAAATCTTTTGTGATTGATAAAAACTTATATGGAACTATTGCACTTTGTGCAATGAATAATGATGATTCAAGTAGTTTATCTCAAGGATATCGTTATAAACAAGTAAAGATTGAAAAGGTTGATGCATAATGAGTGATTTAATTACATTAACAATAAATGGTAAAACTGTTCAAGGTAAAGATGGAGATGTAATTTTAGATGTAGCACGTGCAAATGATATTTTTGTTCCTGCTGTTTGTTATCTAACTAGATGTTCTCCAACTTTGGCCTGTAGACTTTGTTTAGTAGAAGCTGATGGAAAGCAAGTATATTCTTGTAATGCAAAAGCAAAAGAAGGTATGGAGGTTACTACTGAAACTGAAACTATCACTAAAGAAAGACGAGCTATTATGGAAGTTTACGATGTAAACCATCCATTACAGTGTGGAGTTTGTGACCAAAGTGGTGAGTGTGAACTTCAAAATTACTCATTATATATGAAAGTAGATTCTCAAAGTTATACAATCAGAGATGTAGATAGACCAACTGCACACTGGGGAGTTATGAATTATGACCCAGGTCTTTGTATTGTTTGTGAGAAGTGTGTAACTGTTTGTAAAGATATGATTGGTTCAAATGCTTTAAGTACTGTTAAAAGAGGTGCTGATGCTATTGAAAAAACTTTCAAAGATGAAATGCCAAAAGACGCATATGCAATGTGGAATAAACTTAACAAGTCTCTTATTGGATTTGAAGAAGACAATTGTACCGATTGTGGTGAGTGTATTTCTGTTTGTCCAGTTGGAGCTTTAGTTTCAAATGATTTCCAATATAAATCAAATGCTTGGGAGCTGAATAAAATTCCTGCAGCAAATCCTCATTCTTCTGATTGTGCATTTATGTATTATGAAACGAAACATACTTCAGTTGAAGATGCAAATGAGAAAATCTACAGAGTTACAAATGAACATCATTATTCAACTATAAATGGAGCAGCTAGATTTGCTTACGATTTTGAAAATAAAGTTGAATCAAAAAATAAAGAAGCTTTCGATAATGCAATTGAAGCATTTAAAAAAGCAAAAGCTATTAAGTTTAACTCATATATAACAAATGAAGAAGCACTTATTTTACAAAAGATTGCTACAAAAACTGGCGCAACATTAGTAAATAAAGATGCTTATAACTATAAAAAATTCCTTGAAGCATATAGTACTACTTCAGGACAATCTTTATATTCATCAACTTTAAAAGATGTACATGATTCAAACTTTGTTATCTCTGTTGGGTCATTTTTAAAGTCTGATTTACCAAATGCAAGATATGCTTTAAATAACTCTGTTATTACAAATAAAGGTTCTGCCTTATACTTCCATCCAGTTTCTGATCCAGTAATGGAAAAAATTGGTAAGAAAGGTAAAAGTACAGAGTTTATTTATCATAAACCATTAGCTGAAGAGTCAGTTTTATATTTAATTTTAAATAAGTTTGGAAAAGAATTACCTGAAAATGTTCAGTCTTATCTTGATTCATTAAAAGAAACGAGAACTAAAACTGTAACTGAAACTGTAAAAGAAACTGTTATATCGATGGTTAAAGATGAAGAAACAGGTGAAGAAAAAGAAGTTAAGAAAATTGTTCCTAAAAAAGTTAAAACTGAAGTTGAATTTGAATATACAAAACTTTTAGACAATATTGGACAAGATGAAACATTACTTGATACTATAGATACTTTACTAGCTAAAAAAGATACTTACTCTTTAATGGTTGGAGAAGATTTAATTACTCATCCAAATAGTGAGAATCTTGCAAAACTTTGTGGATTGATTGAAAAGTATACTGACTTTAGTATTGTCATTATTCCTACACAAACAAATACTCTTGGAGTTAGTTTAATTTGTGATGTTCTAGCAGATGCTGAAGGTTTCAGTGTTGGTTACAATGAAAAAGCAGATTTCCAACTAAGTGCTTTAGGTGACGGTGATTTAGATATACCAGCGCTTAATCAACAAGAAGGAACATTTACAAATATTGACAAAAAATTAATTCCTACAAATGCAGCTCTTCCTTTTAATGGCTATATATTAAATGATATTGCAAATGTTATTTTAGAAGATGATATTGAGCATACAATTGAATATACAGAACTACTTCCTGCTAAGTCTGGATATAAAGCAATAGAGTTTGATAAATTACCAAACAATTTTGGAAATGATAGAAGTGAAAATAGAGGATATGATATATCTTCAAATGAAACAACTATTAGAACAGAAGTTGCAAATGCAGGTGAAGAACTTTTAGAAGTTAATGAAAATGAAACGATAATTTATAGAGCAAACCCAATTAATCAATTTAATGAATTCACAGCTATCTCTCACGAGTTTGCTTCTGATTTAGAATCAGGTATTTTTGTTTCGGAAGATTTACTTGCAAAATTAGAGTTAGAAAAGGGTAATAAGGTAAAAGTGAATTCAAATGGTGTTGAAATGGAATTAGATGTTTACTGTGATAGTCAAATTGCAGGAGATATTGCTTATATTTCAACTTTCCAAAAAGATTTAGATACGCAAAACTTATTTGATACATACAGATATAGTAAAGCTGTAATTAAAAAGGCTTAATATGGAAACAGGATTTATTATTGAAACTATAATAAAAGCTGCTATTGTACTTGCAGTTTTTTCAGCCTTGGCTGGTTTCACAACATATATAGAAAGAAAAATTCTTGCATTTATGCAAAGAAGATGGGGACCTATGAATGTTGGACCACACGGGGTTCTTCAGTTAGCAGCAGATGGTATTAAACTTTTCACAAAAGAGGATTTTATACCACAAAATGCAGCTAAACCGGTGTTTATGATTGCTCCAATTATAACTGCAGCAACTGCCTTTATTGCAATGACAGCAGTTCCTTTCTTCCCAGAATTTGAGCTTTTTGGATATACAGTAAGACCAATTATCTCTGATGTGAATGTTGGTGTATTATTTGTAATGGGTGTTGCGTCTGTAGGTTTATATGGACCATTATTAGCAGGTATGAGTAGTGCAAATAAATGGGCGCTACTTGGAGGTGCTAGAACTGCAATCCAACTTTTATCTTATGAAGTTGTTTCAGGACTTGCACTTTTAGCTCCACTTATGATGGTTGGTTCTTTATCATTAATTGATATTAATAACTATCAAACAGATGGAAATTATTGGCTTGTAGTATATCAACCTTTAGCTTTTGTACTTTTTGTTATTGCAGGATTTGCTGAAACAAATAGAACACCATTTGATTTACTTGAGCATGAAGCTGAAATTGTTGCAGGTTATGCAACTGAGTATTCAGGTATGAGATGGGGTATGTTCTTTATTGGTGAATATGCTAACTTATTTACTATTTGTTTCTTAATTTCACTTATATTCTTAGGTGGATTTAATGACATGTGGTTTATCCCTGGTGGTTTAGCAATTGTACTAAAAGTAATGATGTTAATTTTCTTCTTCTTGTGGACAAGAGCCTCTTGGCCGCATATTAGACCTGACCAATTGATGTGGTTATGTTGGAAAATCTTAATGCCATTATCAGTACTTAATGTTTTAGCCACTGGCTTTTTTATCATGATGTTAGGGAGTTGATATGGGTTTAGATGAATTAAAAAACAGAAATATTGGTGTTGGTGACTATATCAATATTTTAGAAAATGACTATCCTAAAACTGGATGGGATCAATTCAAACAAGTAGCAAAGAGATCTGTTAAAGGTGAGTTATTTGGTGGATTGAAAATTGTTATGAAAATGATGACAGGAGCACTTTTTAATAATGAAATGCATACTGTTCAATATCCATCTGAAAAACTTCCAATAGGAGCAAGATATAGAGCTGTTCATAAACTATTAGGACTTCTTGAATCTGGTGAAAATAGATGTATTGGTTGTGGACTTTGTGAAAAGATTTGTATCGCTGATTGTATTAGAATGGATACAAAAATTGATGAAAATTCTAGAAAAGAAGTTTTAGAATATACAATTAATATGGGTAGATGTATTTTCTGTGGATATTGCGCTGAGGTTTGTCCTGAGTTAGCAATTGTTCATGGTGGAAGATATGAAAATGCAAGTGAACAAAGAGCACACTTTGTTTTAAAAGAAGATTTATTAACTCCACTTGATAAATTAGCACAACAACAAGAGTATCCTGGTTTTGGTGCTGTATCTCCTGATGCAGACAAAAAAATCAAGAAAACTCCATTGTCATATTAAGGAGGGAAGATGTTTGAAATAATAGCTTTTTATCTGTTTTCAATCTTAACTATAGTTATGTTTTGTATAACAGTCTTTACAAATAATTCGTTATATGCATTAAGTTCATTAGCAGCGGGGATGATTTTTATATCAGCTTTCTTCTTTTTACTTGACGCTGACTTTCTAGGTGCAGTGCAAATTGTTGTTTATACAGGTGCAGTTATGGCCCTTTACGCATTTGGTATGATGTTCTTTGATTCTTTATCAACTGTAAAAGAAAAAATTAAAAATCCTAAATTAGTGTTTTTATTAAGTGGTATTGCTGCTTTAATAATTGTAGTAATTTTTATCTCACCAATCATTGGTTCAAATATAGTAGCTCAATATCCAGTTCATCCAGAGTGGGGTAACTCACAAGATGTAGGTATTGTTTTATTTACTAAGTATCTAATTCCATTTGAGGTTGCAGCAGTAATGTTACTTGTTGCAATGATAGGTGGAATTATTCTTGCTGGGAAAAGAATGGATGTTTCTTATTCTGAACTAAGCGAAGAAGAGATAGATGCTTTAGAAGAAGCTTCTGAAAAGGATGAAAAATGACTTTAAATGCATACTTGATTTTATCAACGGTTCTTTTTTGTATAGGATTAGTTGGTGTAATGAGAAGAAAAAACTTACTAATGCTTTTCTTTTCTACAGAAATTATGTTAAATGCTGTAAATATTGGTCTTGCTGCTATCTCTAAGTTCTACGGAGATTTAACTGGACAAATGTTTGCTTTTTTCATTATTGCAATTGCTGCAGGAGAAGTTGCAATTGGGTTAGGGTTACTTATTCTTTGGTTTAAAAAGAAAAACTCTATTGATTTAGATACATTGCAAAGTATGAAGGGCTAATCATGGAAAAATATTTATATATAGCATTATTTGCTCCATTGGTAGGTTCTTTAATTGCAGCATTATTTTCAATGAGACCTAAGTTACTTTTTACAGGAATTATAACTTCAGTTCTTTTAGGTGTATCTATGATTGCATCTCTGAATTTACTTTATCATGTATTTACAACTGATGCAGTTATTCATGTGAAATTAATGGATTGGATTGTAATAGGAAATCTTGATATCCCATTTGGTTTTGTAGTTGACCAGATTAGTGTTACTATGATGGTTGTTGTTACTTTAGTTTCAACAATGGTACATATTCACTCAATTGGATATATGATTCATGATAAAAGTTTTAATAGATTTTTTGCATGGTTATCGGCATTTGTTTTCTCTATGATGATTTTAGTTATGAGTGATAACTTTGCTGGCTTATTTATTGGTTGGGAAGGCGTTGGTCTTTGTTCTTGGGGATTAATTGGTTTCTGGTATCACAAAGAAGACCAAGCTAAGACTGAGGACATTTATAAATCACCATTTTCAACTTTATCTCCATTTTCATCAATCAGCCCTGGTTATGCTGCAAACGAAGCATTTATCACAAACAGAGTTGCTGACCTTGGAATGCTAGTTGGAATTTTCTTAATTTATTGGAATATTGGAAGTTTACAATATGATGTTGTATTCTCAGAAATTGGAACATTAAGTTCTGGTTTAGTTGTTGCAATTGCTATTTTCTTATTTATTGGAGCAATGGGGAAATCAGCTCAATTTCCATTTAATCAATGGCTTGCAAATGCAATGGAAGGTCCTACACCAGTTTCTGCACTTATTCATGCAGCTACGATGGTAACAGCTGGAGTTTATTTAGTAATTCGTGCAAATGAAATCTTTACAACTGTTCCAGAAGTAGGTTACTTTATTGCTTGTCTTGGTGCATTTGTAGCAATTGGTGCAGCATCAATGGCATTAGTAGCAACAAATATCAAGAAAATCATTGCTTTCTCTACCTTATCTCAATTAGGATATATGTTTGTAGCCGCTGGTCTTGGAGCTTATTGGGTGGCACTTTTCCACTTAGCAACTCACGCATTTTTCAAATCAGTTCTATTCTTAGGTGCTGGAAATGTAATGCATGCTATGAATGATGAGATTAGTATTAAAAATATGGGTGGACTACATAAGCATATGAAAGCAACGTCAATTATTATGACAGTTGCATCTGTTGCTCTTGCGGGTATTTTCCCCTTATCAGGTTTCTTCTCAAAAGATAAAATCTTAGAAGCAGCATTTAATGGTGAAGCGTATTTCTTATGGTTCATTTTATGGATTACAGCTGGATTAACTGCATTCTATTCATTTAGACTTGTAATGTATGTATTCCATGGTGAAGAAAAATATCATGATAAAGGATATCATCCTCATGAAACTTACCCATTTGTAATTGCAGCAATGACACCATTAGCAATTTTAGCAGTAGTTTCAGGATGGAGTGAACATAGTTTCTTTGAATTTATAACTAAATCATTACCAGCATGGCATGCTGATAATATTACTCATTCAACTGCATATATCTTAATTGCAATTACGACTGCAATGGCTCTTTCAGGTATAGCATTTGCAGTATGGAAACATAGAAAAGATGGGACTTACTTTAGTGAGAAAATTAAAGAGAAAGCATTTTATAAGATGTTAGCAAACCAATATTACTTACCACATTTTATTGATAATGTAATTTTAAAACCTTATTTAGCAATTTCTAGATTTGCTTGGAAAAGTATTGACCTTAAAATTGTTGATGCAATTGTTGATGGTGTTGCTAAAGTTATTTACAAAAGTGGTGAAGGAAGTAGAGTTATTCAATCTGGTAACTTATCGACTTCATTGAGATTGATGGTGTTTGGTATCACAGTATTATTAGTGTTAAGTCTTGCACTTGGCATAGCGAAGTAAGGGGTTAGTTAGATGGAACACATTTTATCAATTTTAATATTTTTTCCGGCATTTGCAGCATTAATAGGATTTCTTGTAAAAGACGATTCTATAAGAATGTATGGAATTATTGTAACTGCTATTGAATTTGTATTAAGTATTTTTCTTTGGTCAAATTTTGATGTTACAATAGCTGGTATGCAGTTTACAGAAGTAATCCCTATGATAAGCGCATATGGAATCAACTATTTTGTAGGAATAGATGGTATCTCTTTATTTTTAGTAATAATGACAACATTTATGACTATGATTTCAATTATTGGATTAACTGAAAAAAGAAATTTAAAGCAATTAATTATCACAGTGTTATTCTTAGAGATGACTATGGTTGGTGTTTTCTTAGCTTTAGATGCAATTATTTTCTACCTTTTCTGGGAGTTATCTCTTGTGCCAATGTTATATATCGTTGGAGCATGGGGTGGAAACTTAAGAGTGTACGCAGCAGTTAAGTTTTTCTTATATACATTTGTTGGATCTTTAATCATGCTTGTAGGTATGTTATACCTAGGCTATGTATATTTCCAAACAACAGGAAACTGGAGCTTTAGTATCTTAGATTGGAATATGATGTTATTACCATTTGATATGCAACTATGGTTATTTGTTGCATTCTTCTGTGGTTTTGCAATCAAAGTACCAATGTTCCCATTCCATACGTGGCTTCCATATGCACATGGTCAAGCACCAACAATAGGTTCTGTTATCTTAGCCGCTGTATTACTTAAAATGGGTACATATGGTTTTGTAAGATTCTCATTACCACTATTCCCTGATGCATCTGTTTACTTTACATATCCTATGGCTATATTAGCTCTAATTGCAATTATCTATACTGCAATGGTAGCTTACGCACAAGAAGATATAAAACAAGTTATTGCATACTCATCTGTTTCACATATGGGTGTAATTATTCTAGGTATCTTTGCATTAAATGTAGAAGGTATTGGTGGTTCAATTTTCTTAATGATTTCTCATGGTATTGTTTCAGGAGCACTGTTTATGCTTGTAGGTGTAATTTATGATAGGCGACATACGAAGATGATAAAAGACTTTGGTGGATTAGCATCAGTAATGCCTAAGTACGCAACTATTTTTGGAATCATGTTAATGGCCTCAGTAGGACTTCCTTTAACAATTGGATTTGTTGGTGAGTTTTTATCATTACTTGGGTTCTTTAAAGTATCACCTGTATTAACATTAATTGCGGGACTTACTATTGTTTTAGGAGCTGTTTATATGTTAGTTATGTATAAAAAGTCTTTCTTTGGACCTTTAACAAATGAAAAAAATAAGAATCTAAAAGATGTACATGGTAGAGAATTAGCAGCTTTAATTCCTTTAGTGGCGTTAGTTGTAATTCTTGGTATTTATCCAAAACCAATTTTAGAGCCTGTAGATAGATCAGTAACTCAACTTGTTGAAGTAATGCAATTGAAAGCAATAAATCCTTCTACAAAGGCCAAAATCTTAGAGTATAACACTATTGGGGAGGTGAAACATGATTAATATCCCACCAGTATCAATTGAGTTTGCTAGTCTAAACTTTGGAACAATTGTACCAATGCTTATTGCTATTGTTGGAGCACTTGTTATTATATGTATTGATTTAGTAAATAAAAAATTAGATAAATCTTTATATGTTATGTTAACGGTACTTTTTTTACTTATTGATTTAGGTACTTTAATCGGATATTCTGGAGGAGTAAGAGGTTTCTTTGATTTAATGCTTATTGATGGTATCTCTATTTTATCTCAAGGTATTATTGTTATAGCTTCTTTACTATTTGCATTAACTGCAATGAGTAAACTTAGATTTCAAGAGCATAGATATCCTGAATATTTTGCCTTATACTTATTTATGATTGCAGGATTCCAGTTTATGGTTAGTTCTGATTCATTAATTTTAATTTTTGTAGGACTTGAAACGGCTTCAATGTCTTTATATACATTAATTGCAATGCATAATAGAAATAATGCTTTAGAAGCTGCCATTAAATACTTTACAATGGGTGCCGTAGCAACTGCATTCTTTGCTTTTGGTTCGATGATTTTCTATGGATTAACAGGAACTGTTGAGCTTGGGCAAATTTCAGAAGTATTAGTATCTTCAAATTTTGAAAATTATCCAGTAATCTTACTTGGTGTAATTTTCATGTTAGGTGCACTTGGATTTAAATTATCTCTAGTTCCTTATCATACTTGGGTTGCAGATGTTTATGAAGGTTCAACAGCAGCATTAGCAGGGTTTATGTCTATTGTTCCAAAGATGGCTGGATTTGTTGTAGCTTTAAGATTCTTCGAGATATTTATTTCAAGTGGCGATATTTATGTTGAAATAATTCTTTATGCAACAGTAGTATTAACTATGACTATTCCAAATCTTATTGCTTTAGTTCAAAATGATATTAATAGAATGTTAGCTTATTCTTCAATCTCAAATGCAGGTTTTGCAATGGCTGCAATTTTAATAGGAACTACACAAGCAACTAGTGCTATGTTCTTATATTGGATTTTATTTTTAGTCACGAATCTTGGTGGATTTACAATGTTATGGTTAAATAGAAGTAAAGATTACAACTCTTTCTCTTCTGATCATGCTTTAGAAAAATACTCGGGACTTGTAAAATCAGCTCCAATTACAGCTTGTATGATGGGACTGTTCTTATTATCTTTAGCAGGTATTCCTCCTTTTGCATTATTCTGGGGAAAAATGTATTTAGTTGGTAGTGCTGTAAATGCTGGATATATTTTACTTGCATTAATTATGGTAATAAACTCTGCAATTGCTGGGTACTATTATTTAAAACCAATTATCTTTATGTTCTTAAAAGACCCAATTGAGGGAGCAAATACTCAATATATGACAAATGCAACTACTCCAACAAAAGTACTTATTGGATTTGCTGCAATTGTAACTATTCTTTCAATCTTTATGATTGAGCCTTTAATAGAGATTATCTCTTACTACGTTCAGATTTCTGGATATTAAAAGTTGAAGTACTACTTTTCTTTTTTAAGAAAAGTGGTACAAAATTAAGAAGCTATTTCTTGTAAAGAAGCTATTAATTTATCTGCCATTTGTTTTAATCTATTTTCATAACTTTTAATTAAGTCTTTTTTAGGGGTGATTGGTTGCCAATCTAAAACTTTTGCACCTATAGATGTAGAAGTTCTCTCCATATTTACTTTTGAAGTATAAAAACTATGATTCATAAAATATTTAGTTGTATTGTAATTGATTAAAATAGAAGTTTTTTCTAAAGTAATTTTTCTTGGAGTTGATTGTTCTTGTCCAAATGGCCAGTAGTGGTATGCCACAAGTCTCTCTGCAAATTTTGAATGAACCTCATTTTGAGAAAAGAGATTATTTCTATCCGCTAAGATAACATAAGCATCTGCTTCTTCAATTTGGTCAATTGCTTCATTCATTTCATCTTTTATGACACATTTGACTGGTTCACAACTATCTTTTTGGGTACAACAACGACATTGGGTACATTTTACAATTCTTAATTCACTAAGTTTTAGCTTGTAGTTTTTTATATCTAAAGAATTAAAATATGCACTTAGAAAAGTCACTATTTTATCTATATTGTTGTGATGTTTTTCTGTACAATCAATAAATTTTATAACCATCTTAAACCTCGATAATTAAAATTAAAATACAGTTCTTATAAATGAACATTCATATATTAACAGACCGGCGTGAATTCTACGTGACTTTTTATGCTTATAAACCTGAAAATTTAAAAAAATAAACAAAAAGTAATAGATAACTTGATACAATCACGAATATTAAAAACTTTTAAACTTTCAAGGACTTATTTTGAAGACTATAAGCGTAGCTCACTCTCCCGATGCAGATGATATTTTTATGTACTATGCAATCAAATTTGGTTGGGTAACTCCAAAAGATGCTAAATTTGAGAATATTGCAGACGATATTGAAACATTAAATAAAGCAACACTTGCAGGAGAATATGATATCTGTGCAATTTCTTTTGCCCTTTACCCATTTGTAAAAGATGATTATGCATTATTAAAAACAGCAGTATCTTTTGGTGAAGGTTATGGTCCTAAACTTATAAAGAAAAAAGGAAGTAGATTAAAAAGAAACTTCAAAGTAGCTCTTAGTGGTGAATTTACGACAAATGGTTTGTTGTTTAGAATTGCTTATCCTGAAGCTAGAGTTACTTATATGAATTTTTTAGATATCGAAAAAGCAGTTCTTGATGGAGTCGTTGATGCAGGTGTTTTAATTCATGAATCAATTTTGACATTTGATGAACAGCTTGAAGTTGAACGTGAACTTTGGGATATATGGGTTGAGCTTTCAGGGGGAGGATTACCTCTTCCTCTAGGTGGCATGTGTATCAGACGTTCAATCCCGCTTCATAGTGCAATTGATTATGAAAATACTCTAATAAAAGCAGTTGATGTAGCTAATAAAAATAGAAAAGTATTAGCTCCAATGCTTTTGGAAAAAGGTCTTATTCGAGTTGATGCAGATACTTTGGATAACTATTTAGATCTTTATGCAAATGACAATTCCGTTAATCTAAGTGATATCCAATATGAAGCATTAGATAAATTATATGAACTTGGATACAAAAATGGATTTTATGAAAACTTAGTAAAATCAAAAGATTTTTTAATTCCATCAGAATATGAGGAATTAAGAGCAAAGTGAGTTACAAAACAATTGACTTTGCTAGATATTCGTCAATAAAAATTGGTCCAGTTGTTGATGTAAAAATAATCAATGAGATTGGGAATTATGATGATTGTCAGATTATAGGTCGTGCAAATAATCTTCTGATTTCAGATAATCATCCAAAATTTGCAATTTTAGGTGAAGAATTTGATTATATAAAACTTGAAGATAATAAGCTTTATGTAGGTTGTGCTACAACTTCGGGAAAACTTTTAACTTATGTAAGAAAAAATGATATTGCAAATTTAGAATTTTTAGCAAAACTTCCTGGAAACTTAGGTGGGCTTGTTAAAATGAATGCAGGTTTAAAATCTTGGGAAATATTTAACTATATAGATAAAATTAAAACTAAAGATGGTTATATAAAAAAAGAAGATATTTCTTATTCATATAGAGAAACACAAATTGATACTATTGTCTATGAGGTTGTGTTTAATATTGAGTATGGGTTTTGTAAAGAAAAATTAAAAGAATTTAACAAAATGAGAGATAATCAGCCTCAAACTCCAAGTGCTGGTTCTTGCTTTAAAAACCCAAAAGGGGATTTTGCAGGACGACTTATTCAAGAGGTTGGATTAAAAGGTTTTAGAAAAGGAGATATGGCATTTAGTGATGTTCATTCAAACTTTTTAGTTAATTTAGGTTCGGGAACATATGAAGATGCAATTTACCTGATTAACTTAGCAAAAAAGAAAATAAAAGAGAAATTTGACATTGAAATTGAGGAAGAAATAGTAATTTATTAGTATTAATTGCTTTTATATCTATTTATGATAGAATTTCGGATTGTAAAAAAACATAGGGTATATAAATAGTGAAAAATTTAGTAATAGTAGAGTCACCAGCAAAAGCAAAAACGATATCAAAATTTTTAGGTAGTGATTACACAGTAATGGCCTCAATGGGGCATGTGAGAGATTTACCAAAATCAAAACTTGGATTTGATCCTGATAATAACTTTGAACCAAAATATCTTATTTCAACAGATAAGAAAAAAGTTATAACTGATTTAAAAAAACAAATCAATAAAGATACTACTATTTACCTAGCGGCCGATGAGGATAGAGAGGGTGAAGCTATAGCCTGGCATCTAATTCCCGCACTTAAAATTGAAAAAAACCCCTTAAAAAGAATTGTATTTCACGAAATTACTAAAGATGCAATATTAGAAGCAATTAATAACCCAAGAGAAGTAAATCAAAATTTAGTTGATGCTCAACAAGCAAGAAGAATCCTAGATCGTGCAGTTGGATATGAACTTTCACCTTTATTATGGAAAAAAGTTAGATATGGATTAAGTGCAGGTAGAGTTCAATCAGTTGCAGTTAGAATTATTGTTGACAGGGAAAATGAAATAAAAGCATTTATTCCTGAAGAGTTTTGGAAAATAAAAACAGATTTTGTTGACCCAAATTTAAAATCAGAACTTGCAAAGATTGATGGAAAAGCAAAAAAAGTAAGAAATGAATCAGAAGCAAAAGCAATTGAAACTTCTATAAATCAAGGAAACTTTGAATTATATGATATTGAAGAAAAAGATTCAAATAGAAATCCTGCAGCTCCATTTACAACTTCAACTTTACAACAAGAAGCGAGTAGAAAACTTGGATATTCTGTTAAGCAAACAATGGTTATTGCACAACAACTTTATGAAGGAAATGTAGGAAATATTCCAGATCATACAGGTGGTTTAATCACTTATATGAGAACTGACTCATTAAATCTGTCTAAAGTTGCTACAAGTGCTGCGAAAGAAGTTATTGAAGCTGAATATGGAAAAGAATACTCATTAAGTAAACCAAGAGCTTATAAGTCAAAAGCAAAAGGGGCACAAGAGGCTCATGAAGCGATTCGTCCAGTTAACTTGAGCTTAAAACCAAGTGATATAAAAGCCTACGTAGATAATGCGCAGTTTAAACTTTATTCGCTTATTTGGAAAAGAACACTTGCTACTCAGATGGCAGCTGCAAAAATTGCAAATACTACGTATAAAATTGCTGCAGGAAAAGACAAAGAATTTGAATTTCAAACTAAGGGTCAAAGAATTGTATTTGCTGGATTTATGAAAGCATACACAGAAGGTAGCGATAATCCTGAATCTGCACTTGATAGTACTGAAAAAATATTACCAACAATTAAAGTTGGAACTATTTTAAATCTTGAAAAGTTAGATTTAGAACAGAACTTCACGAAACCACCTGCAAGATATACAGAAGCATCATTAGTTAAAAAGTTAGAATCAGAAGGGATAGGTAGACCATCAACTTATGCTCCAACTATTTCAACTATTCAAGCAAGAGAATATGTTGTTAAAACTGAAGACAAAAAATTAGCTCCTACTCCCACTGGTGAAATTGTAGATAGTTTTTTAGTTGATCATTTTCCTCATATTGTAGATTTAGGATTTACAGCACGTGTTGAAGAAGAATTTGATGAAATTGCAGATGGAAAAATAGCATGGCAACAAGTTATGCAAGAGTTTTATGGTGATTTCAAAAAAAGAATAACTGAAAAAGAAGAGAGCGTAAAAAAAGAAGATTATCTTCAAATAAGAGAAATGGGAACTGATCCAAAATCTGGAAAACCAATGAGTGCTAGAGTTGGTAGATTTGGTCCTTTTGTTCAAATAGGAACAAAAGATGATGAAGAAAAACCTTTATTTGTTGCGATTCCCGAGCATTTAAACATGGATACAATTACAATGGATGAAGCATTGTTTTTATTTACTCTTCCTCGAGTAGTAGGGCAAGATTCAAATGGTGATGATATTAAAGCAAATATTGGAAGATTTGGTCCATACTTACAAATAAAAACAAATTATTTTTCACTTAAAACTGATGACCCATATAAAATAGAATTACCAAGAGCTTTAGAAGTAATCAAAGAGATTTCCGAAGCAAAAGCAAAAGCAACTATAAAAACTTTTGAAAAAGAAAAAATCCAAGTTTTAATTGGACAATATGGGCCTTATATTAAACAAGGTAGAAAAAACTTTAAAATACCAAAAGGTGTAGAAGCTGAAGATCTAACTTTAGAACAGACTTTAGAAATTATTGCTAAAGATCCAAAATCTAAAGGAAGTGCAAAAAAAGCTCCAGCTAAAAAAACAACTGCCAAAAAAGCTCCAGCTAAGAAAGCAGCAGCTAAAAAAACTACGGCAAAGAAAACTACAACAAAAAAGCCAGCGGCAAAAAAAACTGATAAGTAGTCTATGAAAATAGGAATCTTATCAGATAGTCATTATAAAGTTGACTATACAAAAGAAGTTATTGACTTTCTAAAATCTAAAGATGCAGAATATTTAATTCATGCTGGAGATTTATGTGTAGAAGATAATTTAAAACTTTTAGATGAATCAAATTTAATTTACGTTAGTGTTTTTGGAAATAATGATATGTCTTTAATCCCTCTGCAAAATAAATACACTATTAAGCAAGAACCTTATCATTTTAAAATTAAAGATACAACATTTAAGCTAATGCATATCCCTTATTATATGAATGGTGATAGTGATGTAGTTATTTTTGGACATACTCATATTTTTGAAACGGATTATAAAGCAGGAACACTGTTTTTAAACCCTGGAGAGGTATGTGCTAGGGAGAAACCTAAAGTTGAATGTGTGTTGTTAGAAATTAAAGAGAATGAGTATATAATCAATTATTACTCAAGAAATATAAATGAAAATAAATTTTTAGAAGAAGAGATTAGATATGAACGAAAATAATGATATTTTTTTATGTGCTATTTGTAATATAGAGAGTGGTACATGTAATGAAGACTGTAAATTTTGTACACAAAGTGTAAAATATAAAGCAGATATTCAAAGATATAAAACTAAAGAGATAGAACAAATTGTTGAAGAAGCAAAAAGAGCAAGAGAAAATAATGCTAATGGTTTTTGTTTAGTAACAGCTGGAAAAGGCTTAACTGATAAAAGGTTAGCTTTTGTTTGTGAAGCAGCACGTGCAGTAAAAAAAGAAAATCTTGGACTTATATTAATTGCATGTAATGGTACAGCATCTGTTGAACAGATACAAACATTAAAAGAAGCTGGAGTAGATGCATACAATCATAATTTAGAAACAGCACAAGACTTTTATGCTGAAATTGTTACAACTCATACTTGGGAAGAGAGATACCAAACATGTTTAAATGTTAAAGAAGTTGGATTAAGACTTGTATGTGGTGGAATTTTTGGTTTAGGTGAAACTCAAGAACAAAGAATATCTATGCTTGAATCTATTGCATCATTAAATCCAATGAATGTACCATTAAACTTTTTTCATCCAAATGAAGCTTTACCTTTAGTTGAAAATAGTATTACAAGAGAAGAAGCTTTTGAATTAATTACATTATCTAGAAAAATGGTTCCCAATGCAATGAAGATTATGGTTGCAGGTGGAAGAGAATTAATGTTTGGAGAAGAACAATATAAGATTTTTGAAAAAGGTGCAAATGCCTTTGTAATTGGAGACTATTTAACCACAGCCGGAAAATCTCCTGCTGAAGATATGAAAGAACTTGAAAGATTAGGCTTTAAAATTAAAAGAGAAAGAAACTAGGTCTAGGAAAATCAATGAGTGAAGAAATATTAATAATTATATCAATATCATTGATAATATTCTCTTCACCATTAATATCTAAGTTACTTAGACTACCGACGATTACTGTAGAAATTGCACTTGGAGCCCTTGCTGCTTATTTTGCATTTATAGTAGAACACTCTATTTTAGAACTTGTTGCAGAGCTCGGATTTCTTTATTTGATGTTTCTTGCAGGACTAGAAGTTGATTTAAAAAAACTTGTGAATATTTCTAGTAATCTTTTAAAGAAATCATTAATATATAATATAATACTTTTTTCTTTTGCCGCAATAATTACTTTTTATTTAGATTTAGGTTATATATTTATTGTAATTCTTCCTCTAATTTCCATTGGTTTATTAGCAGCTTTAAAAAAAGAATATGGTGATGTTGAGTGGATTAGCTTATCAATAACAGTTGGATTAATTGGTGAGATAATATCTATTTTTGCTTTTACAACTTTTTCTGCTGCTATAGAATTCGGAATAAATTTTGAGTTCTATAAAACAATGTTTTTATTTACTATTTTTCTTATTTCAATGCTTTTTGTTTATAAATTATTTCATAACCTTATTTGGTGGTATCCTGAAATAAAAGCCTTTTTAATGCCAGAAGTTGATCATCAGGAACAAGACATTAGAGTTTCTATGGCTATATTCTTTTTAATGATTGCTGTGATGCTTTACTTGAACTTAGAAGTTGCATTTGGAGCATTTATTGCTGGAACTTTTATTACAACATTCTTTGAAGAACACAATAAACAATTGCCACATAAATTAGAACATTTTGGTTTTGGTTGGCTTGTTCCTATTTTCTTTATATATGTAGGTTCTTCTTTTGAGTTAGAGTCATTATTTCATGATGGATTAATCTATACTGCTTTATTAATTACTTTTGGAATGATTTGTATTCGACTTGTAGGGTCAACTCTGTTTATTAGAGATATTGGATTGAATAAGTTTTATATGATAGGGCTTTCTCATTCTATGCCTTTAACACTTTTAATTGCCGTGTCAACCTTAGCTTATCATAATCATTCTATTACGCAGTTCTATTATTATGCATTTATCTTATCTGCTATTATGGAAGTTCTTATTGTAATGATTGCAATTAGGATTTTATCTAATTTTATAAAATTAAAAGAGAGTGAATAAATTTATATATATTTAGAAGAAGGTATTTTTATTAGAGATTGTTAAACTGTATTACATTTCATACAGTTTAACAATAGTTACCATCATATTATCATATGTAACTTCATAGTTTTCAGGTAGTTCAGAAAGTTCAATAACTACTCTAAAAAATTTCTCTTTTTTATGATTTCCAATAGCAATTTTTAGAAAACTTGTTGAATCAAGTGTTTCTCTTTTTGTATAGAAATTTTCTTTTGCTGCATAGTCCAAAATAATCTTCTTTTTACCTGGTAAAGTTAATTTATTTGTAACTTTGTATTTTGAATGAATATCAATTTTATCATTGTCATATTCAATTTTAACAAAAGGTAAAATCTCTTTTTCCATAGTAACATCAAGTCTTGGTTTTACATAAACTACTTGTTTGATCTCTTTTGGTTCATTAACAACTTTTTTAACAATAATTCTAGTTTTTGCTTCGCTTTCTTTTTGAGCTTTTTTAATTAATTTTTTAACTTTTGCTTCTGTCAATGCTGGTTTTGGAGTTGGCTTTTTAACCATCTTAGGTTTTTCTTCAACAGGTTTATTCATTTTCTCATACATCGTATTTATATACTGTTGTTCTTGCTGGAACTCTACATCATAGTCTTGTTCAACTTCATTTATTTCAATCATTCTTGCTGCTTCTTCTTCATAAGCATTTGTAGGTTCAAATGGGTTTTCTCTAGCAACTAAACTTGTAGATAAAACTAGTAGTAGTGTAAATAAAGATAAGTTTTTCATTCTTCAGGCTCCAAATTTTTTAATTCAAAATACTCTTTTTGTAAATGTGCATTATCTTGTTGTAATCTTTTAATTTCATTTTGGAGATACTCTTTTTTATTTTTTAAAGAGTTATAAACTTCTAAAGATGTATCTCCAAAAAGAACATTAGCAACATGATAGCTAAGAAATATCGTTATAGCAATAGAGACTATTACTATAAACGAGAATTTCTTAAGTTCATGAAATTTTTCTTTCATAAATTATTTCGAGAAAGGTTGTTTCCCTAAATACTCAGCATAACCAATTTCTGCACCAATTTCTAAAAGTCTATTATATTTAGCGATTCTATCACTTCTGGCAGTACTTCCAGTTTTAATTTGTCCACAATTTAAAGCAACAGCAAAATCAGCAATAAATGCATCTTCACTTTCCCCTGATCTATGAGACATTACACAGTTGTAATTGTTTCTTTGAGCTAATCTAATAGTTAACATTGTTTCTGAAACTGAACCAATTTGATTTGGTTTAATTAAAATAGAGTTTGCGATATCTTTAGAAATACCTTCAGCTAGAATAGATGCATTTGTTACAAATAAATCATCACCAACTAATTGAACTTTATCCCCAAGAACTTCAGTTAATATTTTCCATCCATCCCAATCATCTTCACTTAGTCCATCTTCAATTGAAACAATTGGATACTTAGCACATAAATCAGCATAGTAGTTCACTAATTCTTCAGAAGTAATCTCTCTATTTTCTGATTTTAATACGTAAAGACCTTTTTCATTAATAAGTTCAGAAGCTGCAACATCAAGTGCAAGTGCAATTTGCTCACCTGGTTTATATCCAGCTAATTCAATTGCTTTTACAATAACTTCTAAAGGTTCTTCATTTGATTTTAAATTTGGTGCAAAACCACCTTCATCTCCAACTGCTGTAGATTCACCCATCTCATCAATTACTTTTTTAAGGTGTTGATAAATTTCAGCTGTTGCTCTAAGACCTTCGTTAAAGTCTTCAAACCCAACTGGCATAATCATATATTCTTGGAAGTCTACAGAGTTATTTGCATGTTCTCCACCATTAATGATATTAAACATTGGAACTGGCATAGTCATTGCATTTGCACCACCAAGGTATCTGTATAATGGAATATGAAGTGAAGCAGCTGCCGCTCTTGCAACTGCCATTGAAACACCTAGTACTGCATTTGCACCTAAGTTAGCATAGTTAGGTGTTCCATCAATATCTTTCATTGTAGCATCTACTTCTGCTTGATTATATGGACTTAATCCTAATAATTCATCAGCAATAAGAGTGTTTACATTTTCAACTGCTTTTAAAACACCTTTTCCTAAATATCTATCTCCCCCATCTCTTAATTCTAAAGCTTCTCTTTTCCCAGTACTAGCTCCACTTGGAACGATTGCACTTTGTTTTGTACCATCACTTAACACAACTGTTGCTCTTACAGTTGGGTTTCCTCTTGAATCTAATACTTCATCTGCATATATGTTATCAATAAATACCACGTAACTCTCCTATATTTTGCATAATTTTTTTGATATTATACTAAAAAGTTCATTGGTAATTGCTTTTATAAGGGTTTTTTTAAATAATTTAGAAAGGTATAAAAAGAGATATTGTAGATTATAGATTTAGAAGAGAGGAATTATCCTCTCTTAATTTTACTAGTCTTCTTCTGGTGTACCTTGAATTATTTCATCATTTACACCCATTGCTGTCAAAATTTTATTTTCAATTTCGAGTGCAATCTCTGGGTTTTCTTTTAGGAATACTTTTGAATTTTCTTTTCCTTGTCCAACTTTTGCATCATTATAAGAGAACCATGCTCCTGCTTTATCAACAATATCAAGTTTTACTCCATAATCAATAAGTTCACCAGTTTTAGAAATACCTTCTCCAAACATGATGTCAAATTCTGCTAGTTTAAATGGGGCTGCAACTTTATTTTTTACAACTTTAACTTTTACTCTATTTCCAATAGCATTTTCAGCTTGCTTAAGCGTAGCAATTCTTCTGATATCAAGTCTAACAGATGAATAAAATTTAAGAGCATTTCCTCCCGTTGTTGTTTCAGGTGAACCATATCCTGTCATACCAATTTTCATTCTAATTTGGTTAATAAAAATTACAGTACAGTTCATTTTATTTAATAGACTAGTGATTTTTCTAAGTGCTTTTGACATAAGTCTTGCTTGAACACCAACTTGTTGGTCATCCATATCTCCGTCAATTTCAACTTTAGGAGTAAGTGCCGCAACTGAATCAATTACAACTAAATCTACAGCTCCACTTCTAATTACAGTTTCAAGGATTTCTAACGCTTGTTCTCCATAATCTGGTTGAGAAACAAGTAAGTTATCAATATCAACACCAAGGTTTCTCGCATACATTGTATCAAGTGCATGTTCTGCATCAATAAAAGCACAAACTCCACCAGCTTTTTGACATTCTGCAATTGCATGTAGTGTTAAAGTTGTTTTTCCTGAAGATTCAGGTCCATATATTTCAATAACTCTACCTTGTGGAAGTCCTCCAACACCTAAAGCTAAATCTAGTCCTAATGAACCTGTTGAAATTACTTCTGTCGGCACAACTTCTTTGTCCCCAAGTCTAATTAAAGTACCTTTTCCAAATGTTTTATCAATTTGTTTAATTGCTAAGTCTAATGATTTTTTTTGATTTTCATCCATAGTTTTAATCCTATATTTTATTTATGTTGGAATTCTAGCTAATGTTTTTTAAAGTAATAGATAATATTGCAATTTGCAATGTCATATTTTAAGATTCTTTTTTTTCTTCAGATATTTTTTGAACAGTTTCAATAGTCTTTATATGTGAAGAAACTCTTTTTTTCATGGAAAACTTTTTTATATGTTTTGCAAGTATTTTTGTATATTTCTTGTAATTTCTAGAACCTTTTTCATAAGATGCTAGTTTTTTTTGTATTTTTAGTATATCTTCAGGGATTGGATTATCTGCCATTTAAAAACCTATAAATTTATTTGTAATAAATTATTGCATATAATACATAAAATAATCTTTTAATAAATAGAAAGAGGATGCTTTGAAGTTAAGAAACTACGTAGTATATAAAGAAACAACAATATTAGAAGCACTTAGGAAAATAGATAAAAATAAGAAAAGTTTTTTAGTAGTATGTGATAGTTCTTCGGGTGTTATAGGGATTACCACAGAAGGAAATATTAGGAGAGGGTCTGTCTCTTATACACATCTCCGAGCCCACGAGACCAGAGAGGATCTCGT
>CAJXPH010000002.1 GCA_913057765.1 uncultured Campylobacteraceae bacterium | reverse complement strand
TACGAGATCCTCTCTGGTCTCGTGGGCTCGGAGATGTGTATAAGAGACAGGATGTGATGTTTTCATATAAAGACCAAAATCATCAAACTATCAAAAATTTAAACCTTACTATAAATGAAGGGGAAAGAGTTGCAATTTTAGGAAAAATTGGTTCAGGAAAGTCAACACTTTTAAAACTTATTTTAAATTTATATGAACCAAAGAGTGGATCTATATTAATTGATGGATTAGATACAAGACAGATTGACCCAATAGATTTAAGACGGGCAATTGGTTGTGTTCCTCAAGAACCATTTTTATTCATGGGAACTATTAAAGATAATATTACAATTGGAGAACAGTATATCTCTGATGAAGAGTTATTAAAAGTTTCAAAAATTGCAGGACTTGATGAATTTTTAGGTAAACATGAAGCAGGTTTTGATTTAATGGTAGGAGAAAGAGGTGAAGGATTAAGTGGAGGAGAGAGACAATCTGTTACCTTAGCTCGATCACTTATTTCAAATCCAAATATAATGATGCTTGATGAACCAACAAATGCAATGGATAGACAAACAGAAAAAGCATTTATTAATAAAATAGAAAAAATTATTGAGAATAAAACTTTAGTAATTGTTACTCATAAAACTTCATTATTACAATTAGTTGATAGAGTAATTATTATAGAAAATGGAGCTGTTGCTTTTGATGGGCCAAAAGAAGAAGTATTTAAATCAAATATAGGTGGTAAAAATGGAAAATAAAAATCCAATACCACAAGTTATTGAAGAAAACAAAACCATAGACGACAATTCGTCATATACTGAAGCCTCAGAAAAATTAAAAACGAAAAAAAGAGTTGGTTGGTTTGGACGTATGTATGGGCTCTCAGATGAAGAGGATGAAGACTTAGAGTTTGTATATTCAAGTTATTCGGATGCTAATGAACAGCCAAGCAGGTTATCTGGATTTGTTTTCTTATTTATAACATTATTTTTTATTGGTGCAATATCATGGGCAGCTCTAGCTGAAGTAGATGAATTAGCACGTGGGAATGGAAAAGTAATTCCTACAGATAAAATTCAAAGAATTCAATCACTTGATGGTGGTATTATTTCAGAAATTTTTATAAAAGAAGGACAATTTATAAAAAAAGGCTCTTCTTTGATGAAAATTGATACTACAAGGTTTCAAGCAACGTTAGAAGAGAGTAAACAAGAGTATATTAGTTTATTAGCAGTAAAAACAAGACTTGAAATTGAATCAAAAATTGATGTTAGAAAGAAATTACCAAAGTTCGTTTTTCCAAAAGAAGTTTTAGAGGATGACTCAAGGTATGATAAATTAGAACAAAGTCTATTAGTTAATAGATATAAAGAATTAAAGTCATCAGTTAGTGTATTAAAGACGCAATTGGGACAAAAAAGACAAGAATTAAGAGAAATAAAAAACTCAATTAAAAACTTAAAGAAAAGTTTTTCTTTAATAAAACAACAAAGAGTTCAGGTTCAAAAACTAGCACGTAGAGGTGTTAAATCAAAATTTGACTTGTTAACTATTGAAAGAGAATATACAAATGTAAGTGGAGATTTAGAATCTGCACTTCTATCAGTTAGAAGATCAGAGTTAGCTATCTCTGAAGCAAATAATAGAATCTCTGAGAAGTTAAATGCATTTAGGGCAGAAGCTTCTGATCTCTTACAAAAGACAGCAAGTTTAATTAATAAATTTGAAGCTAAGTTAGTTGGAGATGAAGATAGGGTTGCTAAAACAACTATTGTTTCTCCTGTTGATGGAATTATTAAACAACTTAACTTTAACACAATAGGAGGTGTAGTTCAATCTGGTATGGATTTAGTTGAAATTGTTCCTGTTAGTGATGTATTACTAGTAGAAGCGAAAATTGATCCTAAGGATATTGCATTTATTAATCCAAGTCAAAAAGCAATTGTAAAAATTACAGCATACGATTTTTCAATCTATGGTGGACTTGATGGTAAAATTGTGGAAATATCAGCAGATAGTATTATAGATAAAGAATCTAAGGAGGGTAAGAGTTATTATAGAGTTATTGTCAAAACAGGTAAAAACTATTTAGAAAGAAACGGAAACAAACTTCCAATCATTCCTGGAATGGTGGCAAGTGTTGATATTATAACTGGAAAGAAGACGATATTGGATTTTATTTTAAAACCTATATTGAAAGTTAAACAAAATTCATTACATGAAAGATAAATTAAAAAGGGAGACAAAAATGAAAAAATATTTATTCGGATTAAGCGTTGCGGCATTAATCGTTTTTACTGGTTGTACAGCTAAAAATGAAAATGCTATGAGTAACAAAGAAAACATGGCACAAGGTAACAAAATTACAGGTTTAAGTCATAAGGACATTTTAACTGAGTCAACAATTCACGATGCAGTTAGAGTAAATGATTTGAAGTTAGTTAAATTCTTTATTGATGAAAAAATCAATTTAAATGAAAAAGATAGGTTCGGTTATACTCCATTACATTTAGCATCTAGATTTAATCATTTTGATGCAGCAACAATGTTAATAGGAAATGGGGCGGGTGTAAATAGTATTGATAAATATGGTGATACACCATTAATTGATTCAACTAGAAATGGTTATACAAATATGTCAAAACTACTTATTTGTAATGGTGCTTCTAGAGACGTATTAGATAAGTATGATATGTCACCTTTACATTATGCATCAAAAACAAATGATGTAAAAATTGCACAGCTTTTAAGAGCTGAAAATGTTGAAGCTGAATGTACTGAAAAAGTTATGGCAGCTGCACCAGTTGCAGAAGAACAATTTTATAACTTAATTACAATTGATGATTACAAAGTAATTAATGATAATACACCTCAAATTTGTGGTAATGTTCTTGATTCTGATGTTCAACAAGTTCAATTGTCATTTGATGGTGGACAAACTGTAATTGATGGTAATATTGATGGTAATAGATGGTGTGCAGATGTAGAAAATAAGCTAGCAAATGGTGATTACACGGCTTCTGCAATGGCAGTAAATTCTGCTAATCAAAGAGGAAAAGCTGAAGATGATTTAACAATACACGTATTAAATGACTTATATAATGCATTAAATAGTGAATTTGGACCAGATTTTGCTGATTGGAATGCTGAATTAGATGAAGATACATTAACATTTAGATTTAAAAACCCAGCACTTATGTTTACAAGAGGAAGTAGTAAAATTAGAACTGAATACAAAGAGATTTTAAATAGCTTTTTCCCAAGATATATCAATATCTTAAAAGATTACGAATCTGAGATTGTAAGTGTAAATGTTGAAGGACATACATCTTCAAGATATAGAACAGCTCCAACACCAGAAGCTAAGTTTGAAAAAAATAGAATATTATCACAAAAAAGAGCTGGTACTGTATTAGATTATATGTCAGGTATTACTGATCCTGCTGTTTCTGATAATAAGTTATTTATCAAAAAAGCATTTGTTCCAGAAGGTAAGTCTTCATCAGAATTAGTTCTAAATGCAGATGGTTCGGAAAATATTGAATTATCAAGAAGAGTAGAGTTTAGAATAGAAACTGATCCAAATAAATAAGGATATAAATGATGTTCAAAAAAGTTTTAATAACAACTTCATTAGCAGTACTATTCTTCACTGGTTGTTCAACTAAAGAAGACATAGCAATTGTTAATGAAAAGGGAAAATATGGGGTTCTAGCAAATAGTAATGAAGTTATAGTTAAGCCTGTATATGATGAGTTATCTAATTTTGATGATAGAAAGAATAAAAACATTAAAACAGATCACCCTAATATAGTTAACTTACATTGGCTTCATAATTATTATGGAGACGACTATGCAATTGCAGAGTACAAAGGAAAGTATGGAGTAATAAATAAGGATAATGAAATGGTTGTAAAACCAATTTATGATTCTATTACAAAATTATTTAATGGCTTCTCTGTAATTAAACTTGATGATAAATACGGATTTTTAAATGATGAGTTTGAAGTAATTCAAAAACCAATCTTTAGAAATGCTAGAGAATTTTTAGGTAATGCAGCTTTCGTACAATCTAATGCAAATGGAAAATGGGGTTGTATCACAAAGGATATGGACTTAAAAATAAATGATGTATATGATGAAATATATAATCTTCATAATGGTTTTGCAAGAACTGTTAAAGATGGAAAATGGGGATACATCAATGATACTTGTAAAGTTGTAGTTGAACCTACATATGAATACGGATATGATTTTTCTAAAGGTTATGCAAAAGTTGTCGGTAATGGACACGTTGCATATATTAATGAAAAAGGTGAAAAAATCACTAAAACAATCTTTACACGTGGAGAAAATTTCTAATTTATGGTAGGTCTCCCTACCATAAGTTGATTTTGTCAATTTATTATGAGACAAACTAAATTAGATGATTTTCTAGAATTAGAGGAACAAAATAAAGAGTTAGAAAAACTTGTCGCTGTTGAAGTTGAAAAAAATAGACAGAAAGATAAGATAATGTTTCACCAAAATAAAATGGCTTCAATGGGAGAGATGTTAAATAACATTGCACACCAATGGAGACAACCTTTGATGGAACTTTCATCTTTATTTATCCCAATTCAAGCAAGGCTTGATTATGATTTAGAACTTGATAAAAAAGAATTAAAAGAGTCTATTGTAAAATTAAATGACATAACTAAATACATGTCAAATACAATTGATGATTTTAGAGACTTTTTTGCAACTAGTAAAGAAAAAGAAGAATTCAAACTATCTGAACAAATTAATGCTTCACTTAATATTATAAGTTCAAGTTTAAAAGCAAATAATATTATGCTTGAGATTATAATTAAGAAAAATCCGACACTTGTTGGGTATAAAAATGAGTATACACAGGTACTTATAAATATAATAAATAACGCAAAAGATATTCTAATTCAGAGAAAAATCAAAGAACCAAAAATTAAGATAATCGTTTCTGAAACAAAAAAAGATGTTCTTATTTCTATTGAAGATAACGCAGGTGGCGTTAATGTAAAGCCTGTTGAAAATATTTTTAAACCTTTTTTTACATATGAAAAAATAGGCGGAACAGGAATTGGTTTATTTATGTCAAAACTTATTATAGAAAATAATATGAATGGTAGACTATGGGTTGAAAACACAAAAGAAGGCGCTCTTTTTAAAATTATTACTCCTAAAAACTAAAAATAATTTAGTTATTTTTATTACTTTTTAAATATATTATCTATTAAAACTACCAAATAATAGGCCTCTAAACTATCTATTTATTAAAATTATTAAATTCTTATATAGAGACTAATTAGAGACTTTTTTTATATATAATAAGGTATAAAATAAAAAAATCAAAGGATATACCATGATCAAGTTGATAATTAAAAACCCAGACGGTTCGCAAACTACGAAAGAGATTACTCAAGATACTACATTGAGTCCAAGTAAAGGACAACAGTTTTATTTTGATAACACTGATGGAAGTAGAAAACATACTTTTAACCTTGCAGATGGAGAAGAATCTGTTGAACTTATCTTTGCTGGAAATGGTGAAAGATTAGTAATAAACCTTAAAGGTATGGCAGAATTAATTAAGCAATCTGATAATGCAGTTAATGAAAATACAAAAACAGTTATTGGAATCATGGACGATAATGATGGTATGAAAGAACTTAATGAAACTGCATTAAACAATGAGTTTCAAGGTGATAAAGTAATTAGTGATTTAAAAGAATTACTATCTGATACAACTAATCCTGATGAAGATTACCAAAATGGTATTATTATTGATGACTTTGGTTCTTTACTTGAAAGATTAGATGCAGCAGCAGCTGGTGGAGAACTAGGTCAAAATTCTGGGGCTAACTCAGGTATTATTGATCCTTCAGGACAAGCATACGGTGTTGATGCAAGAGGTAGAGGATTAACTGTTGATAGAGGTGAGCCTAATGGTGAAGTTGATGCTGGAGAAGAAGATAGTAATCCTTTATTAATTATTGGTGATGGTCGTATTGTATATGAAGCAGGTCTAGATCATGGATCTAATCCTGGGGATAGTGATATTGTTAGTGGAACATTTAGAATTGAATCTCCAGATGGTATATCAATTGTAACAATTGGTGGACGTGAATTTACAGTAGATCAATTATTAGCTACAAATACAACAGATTCTACTGGTATTAATACTGGAGAAGGAACTCTTGTAATTGATGGTTATACTGAAGTATCAGCTGGAGTATCAGTAGTTAGTTTTACATATACTCTTACAACTAATTTAGATCATAATGATGAATTAGCTGATGGGGATTCATCAAATAATGACGCAAATACAGTTTCAGACTTTATTGCTATATCAGTTAGAGATGCTGATGGTGATACTGCAAGTGGACAACTAGAAATTAATATTATCGATGATGTTCCAAGTATTGATGTATATGTTGATCAAGAATCAGAAGGTGGAGAACCAGAATTAATTGTAGATGAAACAGATCTTAGTACAAATGCAAGTGCAAACTTTGCTTATAATTTTAATTCACATAGTCATCCCGGAGCAGATGGTGAAAAATCTCATGATATAAAATATACTTTAGATGTAAAAGCGGCAGATGCAGATACAGGCTTAATTGATATTGCAACTGGTGAAAAAGTATTATTAACTAATAATGCAGGAGTAATTGAAGGTAGAACTGAAACTACAGGATTGCTGGTATTCACTGTATCAGTTGATTCTACGGGTACTGTTACATTAGATCAAATAAGAGCATTAACTCACCCAGATGCGACAAATCCAGATGATTCAGTAAGCTTAGCTTCTGATGATTTAGTAACATTAACAAGAACAGATGTGATAACTGATAATGATGAAGATACAGCAGAAGATGATGCTACATTAAATATAGGTGCAAATTTAATATTTAAAGATGATGGACCAACAGTTGAGGCAAAACCAGGTGTAACAGCAGATGTTGACTTGGATGAGACAACAGATATGACTGCAGGAACAGGACTTGGTGTACCAGCAATAATTTCAGCGACAGATATTAGTGGATTATTTGGTCCAATAGATTATGGAGCAGATGGTGCAGGTACAGTAGAATATAGTTTATCTGCAACATCTTTAGTCGGTACAGGATTGTTTCTATCCGGAGCAGATGAATCAGTTCCAGCAAATGAGATTAAATTAGTAGTAACTGCAGATGGATATGCGGGATATGTAAATGGAGATGTTACAACACCAGCAGTATTTACAGTAGAAATTGATAGTGTAACTGGAAAAGTAACAGTTACTCAAAATGCTGCAATGGAGCATTCAGACGATGGTTCAACAGCTATTTCTCATAATGATACAAATACTCCGTTAGATTTAGACGGATTAATTAAAGTAGAACAAAAAGTAACAGATAAAGATGGAGATAGTGACTCAGCTATAAGTGAAAGTGCCTTAGATATTGAGTTCTATGATGATGGACCAACGGCAGGATTAACAGCATTAGCAGAAACATCAAAAACAGATGCAAATAACATTATATTAGCAGTAGATGAGACAGAAGGAGCACAAACAGATCCAACAGATAATGATGGAGCAAGTTCTTCAAAAGCAGATTTTTCAAGCTTATTCTCAACAGTTACTGTAAATGGTAGTACATCAGCAGATTTTGGAGCCGATGGAGCAGGAAGTGTAGCTTATTCATTAAGCTTAACTAATTCAGCAGGAACAATCACAACTCTAGGTTCAGGATTATATGCATTAGATGCTAGTGATACAGTTGCAACACCAGGTGATGGAATTGGTCAAGGTGATGAAATCATCATGACTGTAAATGCTGTTACTGGAGATATTGAAGGTAAAGCAAATGGTGAAGTTTACTTTACAATCAGTACTGACGCAAATGGAGTAGTAACATTTACACAAGCTAAAAATATCTGGAACTCAGATACAAATGATCATAATGATGCAGAAGGTATTGCGTTAAGTCAATTAAATAGTGATGATGTATCAATTGTATTAACACAAACAGTAACAGATGCAGATGGAGATACAGCTAGCGCATCAGTTAAATTAGTATCAAGTGAAGATACAGCAGATGTAGCACAATTTAATATCTTAGATGATGGACCAAGTGCGGGATTAACGGATGCAGAAGTAGAAAAAGCACAAGCAAATGAGATTGCATTAACAGTAGATGAGAGTGCATTACAACAAGCAAATCCAGCAGATACAGATGCAGATAGAGTTTCTTCAGCAGACTTCACAAGCTTATTTAAAGTAGTAGGAGTAGGTGGAGTAACAGCAACAGATTTATATGGAACAGATGGAGCAGGAAGTGTAGATTATTCACTTAGCTTAACAAATGCAACAGGTACAACAGTAGGTGGAGTTCAATCAGGATTATTTGCATTAGGTGTAAATGGTGCAAAAGGTGCAGAGATTTTACTAAGTGAAGTGAATGGATCAATTGTTGGTACAGCAGGTGGAGTAACATACTTCACAATTAGTAATACAGGAACAAATGTAACATTTACACAATCTGAGAATGTATGGCATTCAAATACAGCAGATCATGATGATACAGAGAGCCTAGTACTTGGACAATTAAATCAAGTAGATGTATCAATTAACTTAACACAAACAGTAACAGATGCAGATGGAGATACAGATACATCAACAGTTGCATTAGTATCAAGTGATACTACAGTAGATGTAGGTGCATTTAATATTAAAGATGATGGACCAACAGCATCAGTAGTAGATGCAAACTATAACACAACAGCAGCTACATTAGATGAATCAGCGAAAGATGATCCAAATACTGTAGCTGTAGAAGGAGATGGAGTATATACTGCATCAGTAAATGTAGCAGCTGCTTTTAGTACAGGTACTGCAACTGCCGGAAGTTACGGAACAGATGGAGCAGGAAGTACAACATATAATCTAACACTAAAAACTGAAAATATTGGATCAGGACTATATATTTTAGACCCAAGTAATACAACAGCTGGAGAAGTAGGGAAAGGTGAAGAAATAGAACTAGTTACTAAAGCTGGAGTAATAACAGGTATCGTAGCATCAACAGGAGATGAAGTATTTACTGTAAAAATAGATGCTACTACAGGTAATTTAACATTTGAATATGTAGATACAGTAAATCCAGATAATATTTGGCATGATCAATCACCAGCGAATGATGGTGATAATACAGAGGCCTTAACAACAAGTACAGCAAACACATTAGTAGTAACACAAACAATCACAGATGCAGATGGTGATAGTGCAACATCAGGTGATTTAGATGTAGCTAATGGAAAGTTCTTTAAGATAGAAGATGATGGACCAACAGCTGCTAGCCCAGATATAAATTTATTAGAGAGTAATCAATTTACAATAACTAATCATGATGATGTATCTTCTGCTGGTTACCATAATAGCTATGGTTACTACTTAAAAGATCCAGTTACTGGTGAGCCAACTACAGGTGTTATTGTATGGGATGATGTTCATGATTCAGATACTGTTCCTGTTACAGTTACAGGATATACACAAGATCAAGTTGGATTCTTTATTATTCCTAATGGAGAAAATAAAAATACAAATCTAAATGATAATACAGAAGTAACATTTGTGAAGAATGCTGATGGTCAATGGCAAGCAGAAATTACTTCAAGTGGTACTCCTATTGTAGGACAAGGTTCTCATGTCCTTTTTGATGAAGATAGTTTAAATAAAGATAATCAAGACCACGTTGAAGATAATGCTTTAATTGGTAATCAAAATTGGGAAGACTTACAAATACCAAATGGTGATGGTGATTTTAATGATGTAAATGTAAATGTACAATGGACAACTACAGCAATATTAGATGAGTCAGAACTTCCATTAACAGATGATGGAATATATAGTGCTACAGTTGATGTATCATCAGCCTTTAGTGGTACAGCAGCAGGAAGTTATGGAACAGATGGAGCAGGAACAACAACATTTAACTTAGAATTAAACTTAATTTCACCAGCAACTAATGTAGGATCAGGATTATATATCTTAGATAATACACAAGTAGATGGAAAAGGCGCAGAGATTCTTCTAGTAGATAATGGAGATGGAACTGTAAGTGGTATAGATGGAACAGATAAAGTATTTACAATATCAATTGATAGTAGTGGTGCTTTAACAATCGCATATGATGATCAAGTAGATCCAGCAAATATCTGGAATGCAAATACAACTGATTCAGATGATGCATCAGTATTACAAACAACAATTGCAAATACACTAGTTGTAACACAAACAATTACAGATGCCGATGGAGATAGTGCTACTTCAGATGGATTAGATGTTGGTAATGGAAAGTTCTTTAAGATAGAAGATGATGGACCAGAAGCAGGATTAACGGATGCAGAAGTAGAAAAAGCACAAGCAAATGAGATTGCATTAACAGTAGATGAGAGTGCATTACAACAAGCAAATCCAGCAGATACAGATGCAGATAGAGTTTCTTCAGCAGACTTCACAAGCTTATTTAAAGTAGTAGGAGTAGGTGGAGTAACAGCAACAGATTTATATGGAACAGATGGAGCAGGAAGTGTAGATTATTCACTTAGCTTAACAAATGCAACAGGTACAACAGTAGGTGGAGTTCAATCAGGATTATTTGCATTAGGTGTAAATGGTGCAAAAGGTGCAGAGATTTTACTAAGTGAAGTGAATGGATCAATTGTTGGTACAGCAGGTGGAGTAACATACTTCACAATTAGTAATACAGGAACAAATGTAACATTTACACAATCTGAGAATGTATGGCATTCAAATACAGCAGATCATGATGATACAGAGAGCCTAGTACTTGGACAATTAAATCAAGTAGATGTATCAATTAACTTAACACAAACAGTAACAGATGCAGATGGAGATACAGATACATCAACAGTTGCATTAGTATCAAGTGATACAACTGTAGATGTAGGTGCATTTAATATTAAAGATGATGGACCAACTGTTGATGTAACAGCTAACCCAGAAATTAAAACTTTAATTCTTGAAGAATCGTTTGAAAACTTTAGAACAGGAAATGGTTGGCATGTTGAGCATGGTGGTGGAGATATTAATGGTCAAGATAATAGTACAGATACAACTATTACTGGAGATCATGGCGTAGTATGGGATTTAAATGCTGAAGGCGTTGAAATTCAAAAAAATATCGTAACTACTTCTGATGATGGAAGTAGTCATGCAGAATTAGATCCACATGATTTTGATGGTCAAGATGGTAATACCGTTATGACAACACCAGTTACTTTAATTGGTTCTGATAGTTATGAACTTTCATTTGCTTATCAACCAAGACCAAGTGATAAAGAAAGTTCAGATATGAAAGTTACATTTGGAGGAAAAGAATTAACAATTGATTCTGATTCAAATGGGGTTTTAACAATAACTACTAATCCAAGTGATAATACAGTTCAATATACAACGACAACAGATGCAAATGGATGGGTAACAATTGATGTAGTTTATAGTGGAATTACTGGAACTACAGCTGACTTAACTTTTGAAGGTTTAGCTGATTCAAATAAACTTGGAGCTTTAATTGATGACATTAGTTTAACTGGTGTTAGTGGTGGAGTAGAACCTACTTTAGTAGTAGATGAAACAAACTTAAATATTGATAATAGTGCAAGTTTCGCAGGATTATTTAGTGCTACAAAAGATGCAGGAACAGATGGTGAACAATCTCACGATATAGATTATTCATTAGATGTAAAATCATCAAATGTGGATAGTGGGTTAGTTGACACTGCAACAGGTGATAATGTTCTATTAAAAGTAGATGCTGGACAAGTAGTTGGTTATGTAACAATTGCAGGTGTTGAAACAACAGTGTTTACTGTATCAGTTGATAATGTAGGTAATGTAACATTAGACCAAAAAAGAGCAGTAATTCATCCAGATGTGACAGATCATGATGATGCAGTGAATTTATCTGCAGATGATTTAGTTACATTAACAAGAACTGATACTGTAACTGATAATGATGGAGATACAGCAACAGACTCAGATACTATTAATATTGGTGCTAATTTAACATTTAAAGATGATGGTCCTCTTATTGATGCAGTTGCTAATAATGAATCATTAGTAACTCTTACTACTCAAGATGCACAAACTGAAGGTGCGGCATTTGATACTGATACTACAAGTGCAAACTTTGGTGGAGTATTTGCTTCAACTGGTGCAAACTATGGAGAAGATGGAGCTGGAAATATAGATGTAGACAACTATAATTTAAGTGTAAAAAATGCTAATAGTGGACTTACAAGTGGTGGAGTTGCGATTACTTTATCTCTAGTAAATGGTGAAGTAGTTGGTACAGCTGGAACTACTGATGTATTTAAAGTAAGTGTAGATGCTAGTGGAAAAGTTACTTTAACTCAATATGAAGTACTAGATCATCCAAACACTAACTCAAATAGTGAAATAATTTCATTAGTAAATGGAAAAATAGAATTATCTGCAGATGTAACAATTACAGATAAAGATGGTGATACAGCATCTGATTCTGCAATCGTTGATTTAGGTGGAAACTTAAGATTCCAAGATGATGGACCAGTAATTAATATAGATAAAACAACTGCTGCAGAGCCAAATTTAACAGTAGATGAAACAAATATAGCAATTTCTGATAAAGCAAATTTTGCAAGTATGTTTACAGTAGTTACATCAGATGCAGGAGCAGATGGCGAAGATGCTTCAAAATCAAGTACTGAATATACATTAGATGTAAAAGCAGCAAATACAGATACAGGATTAATCGATACTAGAAGTGGTGAAAAAGTATTATTAACTGAAAATGCATCAGGAGTAGTAGAAGGTAGAACAGAAACTGGTGGATTATTAGTATTCACAGTAACAGTAAATGCAACTACTGGAGAAGTAACGCTTGATCAACAAAGAGCATTATCTCACCCAGATGCAGCAAACCCAGATGATACAGTAAGTTTAACTTCTGATGATTTAGTAACATTAACTAGAACAGATGTACTAGTAGACAACGATGGTGATACAGATACAGATTCTGTAAAACTTGATATTGGTAAAAACTTATTATTTAAAGATGATGGTCCAGCAGTAGATGTTAAGAAAACAGCTATAACAGAGCCAACATTAACAGTAGATGAAACAAACTTATCAATAAATGATAACGCAAACTTCGCAGCTATGTTTACTGTAAAAGAACAAGCCGGAGAAGATGAAAAAGATGCTTCAAAATCAAGTACAAAATATACTTTAGATGTTAAAGCAGATGGAGCTGATAGTGGCTTAGTTGATGTTGCTACAAGTGAAAAAGTAGTATTAACTGATAATGCAGGAGTAATTGAAGGTAGAACAGAAACTGGTGGATTATTAGTATTTACAGTATCAATAGATGAATCAACTGCTGAAGTAACATTAGATCAACAAAGAGCATTAAAACATCCAATTGCAGGAGATAATACAAATAATGAACATGATGATAGTGTTACATTAAATGCAGATGACTTAGTAACATTAACAAGAACAGATATCATAACTGATAACGATGGAGATACTGCAACAGACTCAGAAAGTATTGAAATTGGTACTAATTTAACATTTAAAGATGATGGGCCAACAGTAGATATTTCTTCAAAAGATGATTCACGAGTTATTTTAAGAACTGATGATGTAGATACTAAAGGTACTGCTTCTGATGTTGAGACGTCATCGTATAATTTTGGTCAAACATTCCAATCTTCACCTGGAAGTATAACAGGAGGAGCAGATGGTATAGCAAAAACAGAAACAGAATATAAATTATCTGCAGTAGATGGAACTGATTCAGGATTAACTAGCCACGGTGTTACAATTGTTCTTAATGTTATAAATGGCGAAGTTATAGGTACAGCAGGTTCAACAGAAATATTTAAAGTAAGTGTTGTTGAGAGTGGAAATGATGCTGGAGAGGTAACACTTACCCAAAGTGAAGCAATTGACCATGTAGATGAAAATGCAGATAATGATGCAACAAATAATGATGCAAATCTTGCAACATTAGTTGATAACTTAATTAAACTAAGTGCAACTGTAACTGTAACAGATAAAGATGGTGATACTGCTAGTGATACAGAAACAATAAATATTGGTTCTAATCTTCAATTTACTGATGATACTCCAAGTTCATCTGATTCAGCTGCTTCATTAGATGCAACGGCAGGTCCTGTAAACCTAGTGTTTACTCTTGATATCTCAGGAAGTATGGGATCAGGAGTAAGTGGTACAGGTCAAGATAGACTTGAAGTAGCAATTGACGCAATGGAAGAATTAGTAGCTAAATATGAGTCTTTAGGAAGTGATGTTTTAATTCAAGTTAATACATTTAATGCAACAGCAAGTGGAGATGGTTCTTGGATGACTTCATCACAATTAGAAACTTTCTTAAATACATTAAACCATAGTGGATTAACAAATTATGAAGATGCATTAGAAGAAACAGAAGATAATTACTCACTTTCTCCAAATGGAGGAGATACGTATGTTTACTTCTTATCTGATGGTAACCCAACAACAGAAATTAATGATGGGGCAGCTGAAGAGTCAGGCTACTTAGATAGTGCTAGAGTTGCAGATTGGAATACTTTTGTTAATAACCCAGGAAACGAAATTGACAAAGTATTCTCTATTGGTATTGGATCAAGTGTAAGTACAACTTATCTTGCACAAGTATCTGCAGACTATTTAGAAGTTGCTGATCCAGCAAAATTATCTGATACTTTACAAGGAACTGTTGTAACTGCAACTGGTTCATTAACATTTGATTTTGGCGCAGATGGCGCAGCAGATGGAACAGGTGTTAAATTAGATGGTGGTAAATTAGCATTTACTTGGGGAGATGGAGATTCAACTAATGCTTTAAGTGAAATTACTACAACTGGTACAAATGGTGCAATCACTTGGACAATAACAGATGGTACAGTTCTTGTTGGTACAATTAATGGTGAAACAGTTATAAAAGTTGAAGCTACAGGAATTAATACAGCAAATCCAGAATATTCTATATCTCAGTTTGATAAAGATGCTGGAATTACAGGGGTAACTATTCCATTTACAGTTACAGATGCAGATGGAGATAGTTCATCATCTAATCTAAATGTAAGTGTTGATAGTAGCCCAACAGTTCTTGGAGATGACAATACTGTATATGAAAAAGGATTAACAAGTGTTCCTGATACTAGCGAAATTGCTACTGGAACATTTAAAGTTACTTCTCCTGATGGAATTGCAAGAGTAACAATTGGTGGGGTAGTATTTACAGAGGCACAATTAGAAGCTATACATAATACTACTACACCTTCCTCACCTATTAATACAGGCGAAGGTAGTTTACTAATTACTGATTATGATCAAAGTACTGGTGAGATAAGTTATGAATATACATTAACAGCTACAATTGATAATGATAGTAAGCCTGGTGCAACAGATACTGAATTTGTAGATAATATTACATTAGAGTTAGAAGATTCAGATGGAGATACGACAAATGGTACATTAAAAATTACTATTGTTGATGATGTTCCAGTTGCACAAGATGATTTAACTACTACATTAGTAGAAGATACAGCAACTACAAAAGTAGAAGGACAAGTATTAACAAATGATGAATCAGGAGCAGATGCACCAGAAGCATTTGTAAGCTGGAATATAGCTGGAGACCCGGATGTAGCAGAGTTAAATACATATGGAACATTAAAATTAAATGCTGATGGAACATATGAATTTGTATTAGATAATTCTCTTGCAAAAGTACAAGCATTAAAAACAACTGACCTTAAAACATTTAACTTTGAATATACAATGAAAGATGCAGATGGTGATGAAGATACAGCTGTATTAACTATTAAAATCCAAGGTGCTAAAGATGGTGCAGATGTTGAAACTGCAAAAGCAACTGGAGCTGATGATGTAGTATATGAAGCAGGATTATCGCCAGATGGTACAGAATCTGCGACAGATAAAGAAATTGCAACAAATACATTTGATATCAGTACAACAGATGGTATTAAAAATATCGTAGTAGGTGGGGATACATTCACTATTGCAGAAATAAAAGCTTTAGCTTCAACGAATCAAACAGTTGATACTGGTGAGGGTACACTTAAATTAACTGGATTTACTGGAGATGACTTTGGTGGAACAGTAAGTTATGAGTATACATTAAAAGCTACTATTGATAATGATAGTAAAGCTGGTGCAACAGATACTAAGTTTGATGATAAATTAGATATTACAGTAAATGGAATAAGTGGAACTACAGCTACTGATGAATTAATTGTTAGAATCATGGACGATGCTCCAGAAGCAAATGATGATACAACTGCTACTTTAGTAGAAGATGCAGCAGTAACAAAAGTAGAAGGTCAAGTATTAACAAATGATATTTCTGGAGCAGATGCACCTAAAGCGTTTGTAAGTTGGGATACAGTTGGTGATGCAGATGTAGCAGAATTAAATACATATGGAACATTAAAGTTAAATGCTGATGGAACATATGAATTTGTATTAGATAATACTCTTGCAAAAGTACAAGCATTAACTGATACAGATCTTAAAACATTTACCTTTAACTATACAATGGAAGATGCAGATGGTGATGAAGACACAGCAGTCTTAACTATCAAAATCCAAGGTTATACTGAAGTCCCTCCAACACTTGTAGTTGAAGGTGCAGAGGTTGATGAAGACTTTATTCCTAATGTAGGTAATGAAACTGATCCAGATACTGATGCTGTAGCAAATCAACATGAAGATAGTGGAAATATTAATGTAACTAATGCTGATGATGTAGTATTTAAAGCTGGACAAACTACAACTTTAACTTCTGAGAGTCAGGCTATTTCATTAGACTATAGTAATGGAGATAAAACAATAACTGGTACATCTAATGGTGAGGTAGTATTTGTTGCAACAATTGCAGCGAATGGTAAGTCTTACTCATTTGAATTAATGGGACAACTTGACCATCCTGTAATGGATTCAGAAGATACAGTTAATCTTCCACTAATTATTGAAGCGTCAAACAATGATGGAAAAGTTACTGATACATTAAATGTAACAATTGCAGATGATATCCCTTCTGCAGGAGATGCAACAGCCACAATTGATTTAAATACAGATCCTGTTAATTTAGTATTTACATTAGATATCTCTGGAAGTATGAATGATATAGTAGCTGGGACTGGTAAAGATAAACTTGAAATTGCAATTGAATCAATTGAAGAATTAGTTGCTAAATATGAGTCTTTAGGAAGTGATGTATTAATTCAAGTAAATACGTTTAATGCTTCAGCAAGTGGTACTGGTGATTGGATGACTTCATCTGAATTAACTACATTCTTAAATGGTTTAAATCACAGTGGTTTAACAAATTATGAAGATGCACTTAAAGAAACAGAAGATAATTATACTCTTTCTCCAAATGGTGGAGATACATATGTATACTTCTTATCTGATGGTAACCCTACAACTGAAATTGATGATGGATCAAATGAAGAGTCAGGATATTTAGATAGTGCTAGAGTGACAAAATGGAATGATTTTGTTAATGATCCAGTAAAAGATATAGATAAAGTTTTTGCAGTAGGAATTGGAACAAGTGTAAGTACTACTTATCTTTCTCAAGTTTCAGCAGATGTAGTTGAAGTTGATGATCCCGCAGATTTATCAACAACATTACAAGATACAGTAGTATTTGAAACTGGAAGTTTAGACTTTAACTTTGGTGCTGATGGTGAAGCTGATGGAACAGATCCAAAACTAGATGGAGATAAATTAGCATTTACTTGGGAAACTCCAACTGCAACTGATGCATTAGGAAATACAGTAGCAGTTACATGGACTGTAACAGAAGAAGGAAAAGTATTAACAGGAACTGTAAATGGTGAAATTGTTGCTAAAATAGAAGCAAAAGATGTTTTATCAGATACTCCAAAATATGAGATTACACAATTAGATAAGAGTTCAGGTATTACAGACTTAAATGTTCCATTTACAGTAACAGATGGTGATGGTGATAGTACAACTGCAAATTTAGATATTGATATTAATATTCCAGTTGATACTCAACCTTCAAGTTATGGTGAAATAAATACAGTTCAATTAGGTGATACTACAACAAATCTTGTTATTACATTTGATGTATCTGGAAGTATGGGTGGAGATAAATTAGCTCTTGCTAAAACTGCTACTAATAATATGATTGATAAGTATGATGACTTAGGTGACGTTAAAATCATGTTAACTTCATTTGGAAATTATGGTCAGACATTAACTGGTACAGGAGGAACTGTATGGTTAACAGTATCAGAAGCGAAAGCATATATTAATGGCTTCTCTGCAGGTGGAGGAACAAATTATGATGATGCATTATTAGATGTAACAGCAGCAATGGCTTCAGAACAAGTTCCTGCCAGTGATCAATTAATATCTTATTTTGTATCTGATGGTAATCCAACTTATGGGATGGCAGATAATGATAATAATGGTTCATACGAGACAAGAACAGGTAATGGATCAAATACACAAGGCGTAACTGATGCAATTGCAAATACATTTAAAGCTTTACCATTTACAGAAACTTACTCTGTAGGAATTGGAAGTGCTTCTTTAAGACCGTATTTAGAAGAGATTGCAGTTGATGGAGCTAGTGATGTTGTTATTGTTCAGAATGCAAGTGATTTAGATGCAACATTACAAAATAGTGTTTCAGCTTCTGTTTCTGGAAATGTAGCTGATAATATTGATTACGATGTTGATGGTGCTGGAGGAATTGTTTCAATTAAAGTTGATGGAGTTGATTATACTAATAGCTTTACTGATAAAGTTACTTCAGAAGGTGGAAAATTATCATTTAATATTACAGATGGTTCATACACATATAAAGCAGCTTCAAGTAACTTCAATTCAGATACAGAAGAAGTATTTGAAGTAAAAGCACAAGATGCAGATGGAGATGTAACTAAATTTGATTTAACAATTAAAGTTGATGTAACACCTCATGAAACAGAAAATATTGTTGATTTAGCAGATACTGATACAATTGATTTATCAAGTGTATTAACAAATCATAGTACAACTGCTGTTGATGGAGTTGACATGACAGATGGAAAAGCTAATAATCTTAATATTGATTTATCTGATATTGTAATTCTAGATGATGATCCAGAATTAGATGAATTGAAAATATTCGGAGAAAATGGAGATAAAGTTACTCTTGAAGGTGGAGATTCTAACTGGACTAATTCAGGGAAAACAGAAATCGATGGTGAAGTATTTAATGTTTATGAAGGAACAAATGGAACTTCTAATATTAAAGTTCTTATTGATGAAGACGTTTCAATTGAGCCAGACCTTTAATATATAATTTAAGAAGAAAAGGAGTTTCTCCTTTTCTCTTAAACCCTCTTTTTATTTACTTCAAAAACTATTTAACAACTTTTAGTTATAATCGCATCAATATACATACACACAATCCATGATAATTAGGAAAATTATGTCAAAACAACTTCTTCAAAAACAAGCAGATACAATTAGGTTCTTAGCTGCTGATATGGTTCAAAAAGCGAACTCAGGACACCCAGGTGCACCAATGGGTATGGCTGATATTGCAACAGTTTTAAGTTCTCACTTAAATTTAAACCCTGCAAATGAAAAATGGTTAAATAGAGATAGACTTGTATTTTCTGGTGGTCACGCTACAGGTTTAGTTTATTCTTTATTACATCTTTGGGGATTTAATGTAAGTTTACCTGATATGAGAGAATTTAGACAATTTAATTCTAAAACTCCAGGACATCCTGAATATGGACATACTCATGGTATTGAAATTACAACAGGACCTTTAGGGCAAGGTATCTCAAATGCAGTTGGTTTTGCAATGGCTTCGAAATATGCACAAAATACTTTAGGAAAAGATGTTATTAATCACAACGTATATTGTTTATGTGGAGATGGAGACTTACAAGAAGGTATCTCTTATGAAGCATGTGCAACAGCAGGACATTTAAAATTAGATAATCTTGTTGTAATTTATGATTCAAATAATATTACAATTGAAGGAGATACTTCTATTGCGTGGAGTGAAAATGTTAAGAAAAGATTTCAAGCAATTGATTTTGAAGTATTTGATATTGATGGACATAACTTTGACCAAATTGATAAAGCAATTGTTGCTGCAAAAGCTTCAAATAAACCTGCCTTAATCATTGCAAATACAGCAATTGGTAAAGGTGCTGCAACTATGGAAGGAAGCCATCATACACATGGTGCTCCATTAGGTGATGATGAGATCAAAGCTTCAAAAATCAAAGCTGGTTTTGATCCTGAAAAAACATTTGAAGTTCCTTATGATATTAAAGGTGCCTTTGATAAATTAATGAAAGGTGTTGATGCAGAAAATGCATGGACTGACTCATTAAGTGCCCAAAGTAAAGCAAAAATTAAAGAACTTCAAAATCCTGATTTTGATTCTATTGTTTACCCAGAATTTGAAGCAGACTCATCTGTTGCAACAAGAGATTCAAATCATAAAATCTTAAATGCAATTGCAACTGCAATTCCTGGTTTCATGGGTGGTTCAGCTGACCTTGCTCCATCAAATAAAACTGAACTAAAAGGTATGGGTGATTTTCCAAATGGAAAAAATATTCACTTTGGTATTAAAGAACATGCAATGGCAGCAATGACAAATGCAATGAACCTTTATGGTTTATATAGAGTATTCTCAGCTACATTCTTTGTATTCTCAGATTATTTAAAACCAGCTGCTAGAATTGCGGCATTAGCTTCTATTCCACAACATTTCGTATGGACACATGATTCGATTGGTGTTGGAGAAGATGGACCAACTCACCAACCAATTGAACATTTATCTCAATTTAGAGCATTACCAAACTTCTATACATTTAGACCAGCAGATGCTACAGAAAATGTTGAGTCTTGGAAAATTGCATTAAAATTAAATGCACCTTCTGCATTTGTATGTTCAAGACAAGGGCTAAAAGTATTAAAAGATTCTAGAGAAATTGGAACTGTTGCAAATGGTGGATATTTAATTAAGAAAAGAGAAGGTGCTACAGTTACAATTATGGCATCTGGTTCTGAACTTATGTTAGCAATGCAATCAGCTTGCCAGTTAGAAAAAGATGGAATCAAAGCAAATATTGTTTCTGTTCCTTGTTTTGATTTACTTGTTGAGCAAGATAAAAAATATATTGATTCTATTATTGACCCAAGCACAAAAGTATTTGCAGTTGAAGCAGCACGTGGTATGGAATACTACAAGTTTGCAGATGTAGTTTATGGTATGGATACATTCGGTGCTTCTGCACCAGCAAAAGATTTATTTAATGAGTTTGGATTCACTATTGAATCAATTGTTAAAAGAATTAAAAACGATTTATAGATTTTAAACTAAAAGCTAAAAAAGTAGAATAATTTTTTTATTCTACTTTTTTTAAATCTAATATATCAAGATATCTTGATATATTAGATTTTTTTTGATATACTTTTAAAAATCAAAGGAGATACTATGGATATTTTTTTAAAATCTACTTCTGCATTAAATGATGAAACTAGAGTAAAACTATTAAAATTTATAAATATTCATGGAAAATGTTGTGTATGTGATTTAGAACATTCTTTTGATATGATTCAATCAAGACTCTCACGACATTTAAAAATTTTAAAAGAAGCAGGATTTTTAAGAGTTGAAAGAGAAGGTAGATGGGCTTACTATTCAGTGAGAACTCCTCTTGATGAATTTAGAAAAGCTTCTATAAAAGAGATAATGACCCTTGATATAGAATTACCAAATATAATAAAGGCTTGTAATACATAATGACTGAAACACTATTTGTATACGGAACATTAATGCCAAACTGTCCAAATGGACATGTTTTAGAAGAAGTTGTTGGGAAATTTGTACCAGCAACTGTTAAAGGTAAGTTAGTTGATGCTGGATGGTCGGCGGGAATGGGTTATCCTGGAATTAGATTAGATGACCAGAGAGATACAATTCATGGATATATATTTTATTCATCAAACTTAATCAACCACTGGGATAATTTAGATGAATTTGAAGGTTCAGAATTTCAAAGAACTCCTGTTACTGTAGAGAGATATGATGAGTTAGATGTAGATACATTTATTTATACATTAAAACCAGCAGTAATTGAAATGGAAGAAGAGTAACCAAAAGGTTACTTTTTTTTATTAAAATAACATCAATATATCTTGATATATAAAAATATAATTTAGGAAAAATATGATATTAGCTAGTGCAATTTTTATTATTACACTTATTTTTGTGATTTGGCAACCAAGAGATTTACAAATAGGAACAACCGCTGTCATTGGGGCAATAGTTGCTTTAGTTTTAGGAGTTGTGAGTTTAGATGATGTACTTATTGTAACAGATATAGTTTGGGATGCAACTTTATCCTTTATAGGAATTATAATTTTATCTATGGTTTTAGATGAGATTGGTTTTTTTGAATGGGCAGCACTAAAAATGGCAAAATTCTCAAATGGTGATGGTTTTAAAATGTTTGTTTATTCAATTCTCCTTGGAGCTTTTGTTTCAGCTTTATTTGCAAATGATGGGGCCGCACTAATTTTAACACCAATTTTACTTGCTAAGATGAGAATATTAAATTTAAATATGAAATCTATAGTGGCTTTTTTGCTAGCGGGTGGGTTTATATCTGATAGTGCATCCTTGCCATTTGTTTTTTCAAACCTTACAAATATTGTAACTGCAAATTATTTTAATATAGGCTTTGGAGAGTATTTTACAAATATGATTATTCCATATGTTGTGAGTGTTATCGCATCTATTGTTTTCTTATGGATTTTATTAAGAAAAGATATTCCTAAAAAGATTGATATATCTTTATTAAAAGATCCAGAAACAGCTATTAAAAATAAAACTCTATTTTATATATCATGGATATTTTTAGCAGTACTTCTTGTAGGATATTTTATTGGAGATGCCTATAATTTACCTGTTGCAGTATTTGCTTTAGGTGGTGGAGCTCTATTTTTAATTATTGCAACACTATTTAAAACTGTTGAACCTATACATATTATTAAAGAAGCACCTTGGCAAGTTGTTTGGTTTAGTATTGGTTTATATATTGTTGTATATGGTTTAAAAAATGCAGGGCTTACTGATTATTTAACAATCATACTTAAAGATTTAGCATCCAGAGGTGACACTATAGCAATTATAGGAACAGGTTTCTTATCTGCATTCTTAAGTGCTATTATGAACAATATGCCAACAGTTATGATTATGGATATTGCCCTTGACAAGATGGGAGATATTCCAAACCAAGCTTTAGCGTATGCAAATATCATAGGATGTAACTTAGGACCAAAAATGACGCCATTTGGTTCTTTAGCAACTCTTCTTTGGCTTCATGTTTTAGCTAAGAAAGGTGTAAATATTTCATTTGCACAGTATAGTAAATTTGGTTTAATTATAACACCTCCGGTGTTATTGATTGTATTATTAGCATTAGCTATATTTTAATTAGGAGAAAATATTATGGATAAGAAAGTTTTAATTTTATGTACAGGAAATTCTTGTAGAAGTATTATTGCAGAAGCTCAAATAAATGCGTTTATTGATGGAGCTAGTTCAGATTCTTCAGGTGTGAAAGCAAGTGGAAGAGTAAATCCAAATGCAAAAAAGTTATTAGAGCAAAAAAATATTTGGAAAGAAGAATATCATTCTAAAACTATTGATAAGGTAATAGATAATAAATATGATTTAGTAGTAACAGTTTGTGATAATGCTCATGAAACTTGTCCAATGTTTCCTAAAGCTGTAAAAGTAATTCATATCAGTTTTGAAGATCCAGATGGAAAAGAATTTGATGCATTTTTAGATACGTATGATGAAGTCTATAAAACTTTATTACCTAAAGTAAAAGAAGAATTAGGTCTATAATGTTTATCTATTGGGAAAAGTTTGTTGATTATCTAATCTATACTTTAATTGGATTAGATAAAACAGCACATCTATCACAATCTATTCATTTTTTTATATTTGATACTGTAAAGATTTTTATTTTATTAATTGGTATTATTTATTTAGTTACATTACTTAGAAGTTATTTCCCTGTAGAAAAAATAAGAGATTACCTTCAAGGAAAACATAAACTTTTAGGTCATGTTTTTGCGGCATTTTTTGGTGTTTTGACACCTTTTTGTTCGTGTAGTGCAATTCCTCTTTTTTTAGGATTTTTACAAGCTAGAATTCCTTTAGGCGTTACCTTTTCTTATTTGATATCTGCACCTTTGAGTGATGCCGTTGTAATAGCACTTCTTTTCTCACTTTTTGGATATAAAATTGCCTTACTATATATAGCTTGTGCTTTATTAATTGCAATTATTGCAGGTTTAATAATAGGAAGTATGGATTTAGAAAAAGAGGTACTTATAGATATAAAACCAGTTTCTTGTTGTGGAAATAATGTAAATGAAAACAATGCTTTTTCAAATCACTTAAAAGAAGCATGGGATGGTACAAAAGATATTTTTAATAAGATTTATCTGTATGTTATTATAGGTATTGCAATTGGAGCATTTATTCATGGATATGTTCCCGAAGAGTTTATTATAAAATATGCAGGTGGTGATGTATGGTATGCCCCTTTAATTGGGGTTTTTATGGGAATTCCAATGTATTCAAGTGCAGCAGGGATGATTCCTCTAATTGAAGTACTTACTTCAAAAGGAATGTTATTGGGGACTGCATTATCATTTATGATGGCAGTTGTTGCACTTAGTTTACCAGAAGCTATGATTCTAAAAAGAGTAATGTCTTTGAAATTAATAAGTATATTCTTTTCTATAGTAGGAAGTGCTATTTTATTAGTTGGTTATATTTTTAATGCAATTTTATAAAAAATTGGGGAAGAAGATGAATAAAATTTTACTGCTTTTATTGTGTTGTATTTCTTTATATTCAAATGATTTAGAAGAATATATTAAAACATTTGATTATGAAGAACGAACTAACATGAAAATTAAAATGGTTGAGATGCTCAATCTTGTAGAAGAAGGAAAAGCTGAAGTTATTGATATAAGATTTAAAGAAGAGTTTGAAGTATGGAGTTTAGGGTTTACTAAAAATATCCCTTTAAATGAACTCCCTAATAGACTTGATGAATTAGATAAGTCAAAGTTAATCATTACTGCTTGTCCTCACAATGATAGAGCAAATATTGCAAGAGTATATTTAAAACAAAAAGGTTTTAATGTAAGGTATTTAAGTGATGGTTTATTAAAAGCTGTGGATTATCTAAGAGGAGATAATGCCAAAGAGTTTTTACAAGAGTATAAAAAAGTTAAGAAGGAACAATAATGAAAATTGAGATTTTAGGAACAGGATGTCCCAAATGTCAGGCTTTAATGGAAAATGTAAAAAAAGCAATAGCCGAAGCTGGGATTTTTGCAGAAGTTGAAAAAGTAGAAGATGTAATTAAAATAATGGAGTATGGGGTTATGAATACTCCAGGTTTAGTAATTGATGGTGAAGTAAAATCTACAGGGAAACTATTAACTTCAGAAGAAATAAAAGCATTATTTAAATAAATATATAAAGAAGAAAAATGAAAACATTAAAAATATATGATCCAGCTATGTGTTGTCCAACTGGAGTTTGTGGAACAGAAATTGATACAAAATTAGTGCAACTTGCAAATTTTTTAACGACACTTGATAAAGAAAAATTTGAAATAAATAGATTTGGACTTACAACTGAACCAGCAGAGTATGTTATAAATAAAGAAGTTACAAGAATTCTAAAAGAAGAGGGTGTTGATTCTTTACCATTATTTTTTGTTGATGAAGAACTTGTATTTTCTAAAAATTATCCAAGTGTTCCTGAACTTAGTTCAAAACTTGGTTTAGCAGCATTTATAGCAAAGTTCTAAAATGAAAAAACTTATAAGTAAAATTCCACAATTTCTTTTTTTTACGGGAAAGGGTGGTGTTGGTAAAACTTCTATGTCTTGTGCAATATCTGTTGCACTTGCAAATGCAAACAAAAAAGTTCTTTTAATATCAACAGACCCTGCATCAAATCTTGATGAGGTATTGAATACAAAATTAAAATCTATTCCTACAATTGTAAATGAAGTTGAAAACTTATGGGCTATGAACATTAACCCTGTTGTTGCAGCAAATGAGTATAAAGAAAAAATGGTTGGACCTTATAAAGGTATTTTACCAGATGAAGCAATAGAGCAAATGGAAGAGCAACTATCTGGGGCTTGTACAGTTGAAATTGCAGGATTTAATGAGTTTTCAAAGTACGTTGGAGATGAAGATATTGTATCTACTTATGACCATATTATTTTAGATACAGCTCCTACTGGACATACTTTGAGACTTTTATCATTGCCTGCAGCTTGGAATGATTTTATTGCTGATAATACGACAGGAAGTTCTTGTTTAGGTCCAGTTTCTGGACTCTCAGAATATAAAAAACTATATGATAATGTAGTTGAAAATTTAAAAAATAGTGATAAAACACTTTTAATTTTAGTTTCTCGAGCCGAAAAATTATCATTGATAGAAGCTTCAAAAGCAAGTTTAGAATTATCTAGTCAAGGCATGAAAAATCAACATTTAGTGATAAATGGAGTTTTTAAAAATGAAGAGAATGATGAAATTGCAAATGCATTTTCTTTAAAATCACAAGAAGCAATTTCTAACATCCCTTCTTCTTTAAAACAGTTATCGTACACACAAGTTGAATTTTATCCAAAAGGTGTTGTAGGAATTGAGAGCTTGCGTAGCATTATAAATGAAGAAATTGCGGATGAATTTAAAGGTGCAAAAGAGCAACTTGAAGATGAATTAAAAGAAACACTTAAAGATATTAATTCTTGGGAAAATCTTATTTCAGATTTTGAAAAAGATGGAAATGGTTTAATTATGACTATGGGAAAAGGTGGAGTTGGTAAAACAACTATAGCTTCACTTATTGCTTCAAAACTTGTTTCTAAAGGGCATAAAGTAACTTTATCAACAACTGATCCTGCAGCGCATTTGGAATATATTTCTCAAGATAATAAAAATCTTATAATTGAAAAGATTGATCCAAAAGTTGAAATAAAAAGACACGTAGACTCTGTGATTGCAAAAAATAAAGATAAACTATCTTCTGACGATATGTCTTTATTAAAAGAAGAATTAAGTTCTCCTTGTATTGAAGAAATTGCAATATTTGAAGCTTTTGCAAAAACTGTTGATAAAGCAAAAGATAGATTTGTAGTACTAGATACTGCTCCAACAGGTCATACTCTTTTACTTCTTGATGCTTCAAATGCATATCATAAAGAGGTTCTTAAAAATTCAAATGATGAAATGAGTGATGAATTAACTTCATTACTTCCAAGAATAAAAGATGAAAAATTTACAAAGATTTTAATAGTAACTCTTGCTGAGGCAACACCAACTCACGAAGCAAAAGATTTGCAAGAAGATTTGAGTAGAGCAGGTATCTCTTCTTATTCTTGGGTAGTAAATAGAAGTTTTGCACTTACAAAGAGTTCAAATAATCTTTTATGTCAAAAAGGTTTAAATGAACTAAAATATATAAATGAAATTAAAAAAGATTTATCATCAAATCTTGTTATTTCTCCTTGGATAGCCGATGAAATAAATGACCAAAAGAGTTTAAATAAACTTATCTAAAAACAAAGGGGTTTCCCTTTGTTCCCACTTTCATATAAATTTGGCTATAGTTTCACAAAAGTTACAAAAGAGAAAATTTGAATGAAAATAGATTAGGCCAAATATATGCAATTTTTGCATTTTTATTCTGGGGAGCAATAGCACCTATTTACTTTAAACAAGTAGTAAGTGTTGACCCTGTAGAAGTATTAATTCATAGAATTCTTTGGTCATTTATAATTTTGATACCATTACTATTTATAACAAAACAGATTGATATTTTCAAGTTATTAATTAGAGATAAAAAGAAATTGAAGTACTTAGCTTTTTCTACATTATTCATATCTATAAATTGGCTTGTTTTTATTTGGGCTGTTGCAAACAATAAAATTATGGAAACAGCCTTAGGCTATTATATTAATCCATTAGTAAACGTATTACTTGGATATTTAATTTTCTCTGAGAAAATGACAAGAAATCAATATATTGCGATTTTTATTGCGTCTTTAGCAGTACTTTACCAAGTTATAATAATAGGTTCTATCCCCTTAGTCTCTCTTACATTAGCTTTCACTTTTGGATTTTATGGAATGATAAGAAAAAAGGTTAATGTAGGTTCTATCGTTGGCTTATTTGTAGAAACATTAATTTTACTGCCTTTTGGTTTGATATATTTATATTATATTATTTCAAATGATACAATCTCTTTTTTAAATTCTACAGATTACATAAGTCTAATGTTAAGCCTAGGTGGTGTGATAACAATTATTCCATTACTTTTATTTAATGGAGCAGCAACTAGAATGAAACTTACAACTTTAGGATTTTTTCAATATATAGGTCCTACATGTGCTTTTTTAGTAGCTGTTTTTATATACCATGAAGAGTTTAATTTTGATAAATTAATTAGTTTTACTCTTATCTGGATTGCTCTTGTAATCTTTTCCCTGGATTCATTCAAAAAAAGAAATAATATAGTTACAAACTAACGACATTTTTAAAAGTAAAGAGTTCTACTCTTGACTTTTTTATTTTTTTCTTCTATAATTTCAAAAGTAAAGAGTTTAACTCTTTACTTTGCATATAAAAAGAAGGAATAAAAATGAAAATTATTGATGATAAAAACTATTATAAAATGAGTGAATTAGTTGAAGAGACACAACTTAGTAATCATACAATCTCTTTTTATCATAAAAAAGGTTTACTCCCTAATACAGTAAATACTTCAAAAAATATGAAATATTATCCAGAGATTACTATCACTGTATTAAATATGATTAAATATTTCAAAGATAATCTTAGTTTTTCAATTGATTATATAAAAGAACTATTTGATTATTACAATATAGACTTTGATGATAGAGCTGAATTGATTTTACAATCTATTCAAATGATTTCAAGTGAGATAAAAAATCCTATTTTAAAAAAAGATTTGGATAAAGAACTTTTAAATGAAGCTATTAATCTTGATTTACTTGATGATAAAGAGATTTATTTTAAAACAGAGATTCAGGTTTTAAAAGTCTATGAAGAACTTAGACTTTATGAAATATCGTCACACTTAATTGAAGAGTATGTGAGCACAAGTAAAAAACTTGCTTTAATAGAAAGAGAATTGAGTAGTAAAGTATTAGAAAAGACTGGTTTTTTACCTGAAGTGTTAGTCCTTGATATTTTAAACTCATTTAAGCCTTATATTTTTAATAGACATACTATTGAAGAATTTAAAAAGGAAATATAATGGAAACTATAGATTTTCATGCGCATTTATTAAATCCAAATGTATCTTTTTCAAGAGTTTATGACAAGGTAGCTATTTCGCTTTTTGCAAAAAAACTCGGTGTTGATAAAGATGATTTATTAGATAGAAAATATGATGCTTTTGTAGATGCCTTTATTAATAATATTCAAACTTCTAAATATGTAAAAAAATCTGTAGTTCTTCCAGTTGATGCAAAAATTGATTCAAAAGGAAGAGAAATATCAAGAGATAAAACAGTATGTTCTTCAAATGAAGATGTTTTAAATGAACATAAAAAATATCCAAATGAAGTTATTCCATTTTTTTCTGTTAATCCTAATAGGGTAGATGCTCTAGATTTAATAGATGAATATGCATCTCAAGGATTCAAAGGAGCGAAGTTTTTACAAAATTATTGGGATATTGATATTAATGATGATAAATATATTCCATATTTTGAAAAAATAAAATCTTATGATTTACCAATTATTATTCATACGGGAAGTGAACATGCAATTGAATCAAATCCTATATATGAAAAAGTCGAGGTTGCAAATTCTGCAATTGAAATAGGATGTAAAGTTGTTCTTGCTCATTTTGGAGTAAATACAATTATGGAACATAACCCTAGAAAATTTTTAAATAACTTTTCATTTGATAATAAAAAATTTGGCGATGATTATTTTAAAACAATAGAGTATTTAGAAAAACATGAGAATGTATATGCAGATTTATCTGCAATGGTTATGAATTTTAGATCAAAGATTATCGAAGACTTGGCAAAAAACCAAAGTCAGATTCATGATAAATTACTTTTTGGAACAGATTATCCTGTTCCTTTCTCTCCTATGTTTTCATATCATTCTTTAGGATTAAAGAAGAGAAAAGAGTTAGAAAGAATTGAAAACCCGCTTGATAGGAATATAGAGTTTTTCAATGAATATTTTGAAGAAGAATCAATTATTTATACAAACTGGCAAAAGTTAATAAAGGAATAAAATATGGAAAAGTTATCAAATTTAGTAGTTATAAAATTAGCATTTTTATTTGTGGTTTTTTGTAATGCAGTAGTAGATGTATCCCATAAAATACTTTTACAAAATATTGCATTTAAGATTTTTGATGGAAGTGAGCAAGTTGTTTGGATATCTATTATTAATGCAATGATAATAATACCTTTTTTATTATTATTTACATTAAGTGGATACTTATCTGATAAGTATAATAAGAAAGATATCTTAGTTTATGGTGCAGTTTCATCATTTGTTTTATCTGTTCTTATGATATTTTCATATCTTTCAGGAAATTTCTATTTAGCAATGTTTAACTTAGTATTACTTGCTGTTCAAAGTGCTATTTATTCTCCCGCAAAATTTGGAATTATATTAGATGTTTGGGGGAAGAAAAATTTAGCAAAGGGAAATTCAGTACTTCAGTCTGTATCAATAATTGGAATTTTATTTGCAATAGCAAGTGCTTCTTTAGTGTTTGAAAGTTTTTTTGATACAAATAACTTAAGTGTATTAACTACAAAAGAGGCTTTACTTGATGCAATATTACCTTTAACATATTATATCGTTCCTGTTGCATTTTTAGAAATGCTAATTTCACTTTTTGTTTTAAAGAAATTAAAAACTTCATATAACTCAAATGATAAACTTCAATTAGATAAAAAAGCTTTAATGCAAGGGAAACTTTTAGGTAAAAATATCAAAACAATTTATTCAAATAATATTATCTTTTTATCTGTAATTGGTTTATCTGTTTTTTGGGCAATATCTCAAGGTCTTATGGCAGTTTTCCCATCTTTTGCAAAACAGTATTTAAATATAACTGATGTATTTGTAATTAACGGTGTAATTGCAGCATCGGGTATCGGTATTGCTATTGGTTCGATTATTTATTCAAGAATATCAAAACACTATATAGAAATAGGGACAATTCCTTTAGCTTCACTTGGTATGGCTATTACGATTTATGTTTCAACCGTAGTGGAAAGTACATTTTTATTAGGTCTTACATTTTTAGTTTTTGGTATTTTTGGTGGATTATTTGTTGTACCATTGAATTCTCTTATTCAGTTTAATGCAAAAAGAAAGATTTTAGGAACAGTTCTAGCTGGGAATAATTGGTTTCATTCATTAGCAATGTTTGCTATGTTAATGCTTACAACAATAGTTTCACTTCTAAATTTAGACCCAAAAAATACTATTTATTTAATTTTATTAATTACTATTGGAGGGACGTTATATACTATTTATAAACTTCCTCAATCTTTGATTTTATTATTTTTAAAGTTTGTAGTAGGGATGAAATACAATTTAGAAGTACAAGGAGTTAAGAATATTCCTTCATCTGGGGGAATATTATTACTTGGAAATCACGTATCTTGGATTGATTGGGCAGTAATTCTAATGAGTAGTCCTAGAGAAGTAAAATTTGTAATGCATAAGCCAATTTATGACAAATGGTACTTAACTTGGGTTTTAAAATTATTTGGTGCAATTCCTATTTCAAATGCTTCTAGTAAATCTGCTTTACAAACTATTGCAAAAGAATTAGATGAAGGGAATATAGTTGTTTTATTTCCTGAAGGGAGTATTACAAGAAATGGTCATATGGGAGAGTTTAAAAAAGGTTTTGAAAAGATATTGGAACTTACTCAAACAGATGTAAAAGTTGTATCTTTTTATATTAGAGGACTATGGGAATCTATGTTCAGTCGTGCTAATAAAAAGTTCAAACAATCATATAGAACAAATAGTGTTACTGTATCTTTTTCAAAACCAATTAAAAAAGAAAAGGCAACTATTGCTTTAGTAAAAAGTGAAGTTATAAAACTTTCAACTGAATCTTGGAATGAACATATTAAAAATTTAGATACTTTAGGTAATACAATTTTTGATAGTTTAAAAGAAGTTGGAAGTGATTTTATTTTTGGAGATTCAACTGGTTTAGAGTTGTCTGGACATAAATTTTTAACAGTATCAATATTATTTAAGAATTTATTAGAAAGCAGAATAAAAGGACAAAATATTGGATTGCTTTTACCTTCAACGTCAGCTGGAGCCTTTATAAATTACTCCACTATAATGTTAGGTAAAACAGTTGTAAATCTAAATTATACTGCCGAAATTGAGGCATTAAAACAAGCTATTGACAAAGCAGATATTAAAACGATAGTTGCTTCTAAAAAATTTGTCGAGAAGTTAGCCGGAAAAGGTATAGATGTAAGTGAGTTATTTGAGCTTACTGAAGTAATTTATGTGGAAGATTTAAAACCACTTATTTCAAAAAGCTCAGGACTTTTAACTTTATTATCTGTTAAGTTCTTTCCTTCTTTTATATTAAAAGCAATACATGTTAAGAAAACTAGAAAAGATGATACTGCAGTAATTTTATTCTCATCAGGAAGTGAAGGGACACCTAAAGGGGTTGAACTTACTAGTGATAATATTTTAGGCAATTCACAACAAATTGCAGGGATAATAAATGCAAGCCATAGTGATACAATAGTAGCCTCTTTGCCTATTTTTCACGCTTTTGGTATAACTGTTACTACTTTTTTACCTTTAATTGAAGGAATAAAATGTGTTGCACATCCTGATCCAACTGATGGAGTAGGGTTAGGAAAGCTTGTATCAAAATATAAAGCAACTATCATGTGTGGAACATCAACATTCTTTAGACTCTATACAAAAAATTCTAAAGTTCATCCTTTGATGTTTGAAAGCCTTAGACTTACAGTTGCAGGTGCTGAAAAATTAAGAGAAGATGTAAGGTTAGATTTTAAAAGGAAGTTTGGAAAAGATATTATAGAGGGATATGGAGTAACAGAAACAACTCCTGTGGCGGCTTGTAACTTACCAAATACTTTAGCTCCAGATTTCACTGTGCAAGTAGGAACTAAACAAGGAAGTGTTGGCATGCCTATCCCTGGAACTATTGTAAAAATTGTTGATCCTGAAAGTTTTGAGGAACTAGAATCAGGACAAGAAGGAATGATAGTTATTTCTGGTATTCAGGTTATGAAAGGGTATTTAAAAGATGAAGAAAAAACTGCTTCAGTTTTAAAAGAAATTGATGGTCATATTTTTTATATAACAGGAGATAAAGGAAAGATAGATTCTGATGGATTTTTAACGATAGTTGATAGATATTCTAGGTTTGCAAAACTAGGAGGAGAAATGGTAAGTCTTGGAGCTATTGAAGAGAAGGTTACAAAACTAATTTTAAGTGAAGAAGAGAATGAAATAGATTTTGTAGCAACTTCATTGGCTGATGAAAAAAAAGGTGAAAAAGTGATTTTACTCATATCTGGAGTAAATAATGAGTTTATTGAAAATCTAAAAAATGAGATGGTAAAAACATTTGATAATAAGTTGATGATTCCAAGTTTAATTAAAATCGTTGATGATGTTCCAAAATTAGGAACAGGGAAGAAGGATTTTAAAACAGCTAAAATTTTAGCTCAAAGTTTATAAAAAGCAGAGATTACTCTGCTTTTCCTTCAATACATAAAGCTTCTGTTATTTCATCTTGATTGATACAGAAGTTTCCATTTTTTTCTATTAAAATTAAGTTTTTTGCAATACCTTTTCTTGCAGTAAGTTTTGCACTTTCTACTTCAATATCAAAATCATCAAAAACCTTTGCAATATGTGCAAGAAGACCTTTTTGGTCAGGTGCAACAACTTGCATAGAAGCTAAATATGTTGTATGGTTACAATCTATTTCAATATTCTTTTTTTCTATTTTTGGAGTAATAGATTTTACTTTTCTTGTCATATCAAAAGAACTTTTTATTACTTCCTCAACATAAGGGATATCTTCTTTATCTACTTTTTCAGAGAAAGAGATATAAAATGCTTTTTTATCATCATATAATTTAAAAATATGCATAGATGCTATATTTAAAAATTCAAGTTTACCAAGTAAAAAACCTAAGTTTAAAGGTGCTTTTCTAATGATTCTAATTGTTAAATGGGTTTCATTTACAAGCTTATAAATATAATCATTTACATTTTTTGCATGAATTGCTATATCTAAAATATCTTCAGCTTTTAATTGTAAAAATATTTGATTTGAAGAAATATACATTACTTTTTTCTTTAATAAGTTAGGTAGCTCTTTATATCTTTTAAGTTTTTTAATTGCTTCTTGTTTTGCTATTCTTCTTGAATTTTCATTTAATAGTCCTTTATTTTCAAATGCAGGAAGACATTGAGTGTATAGTGTTTTTAATAACTGTGCCGTAGAACTTTTATAAACTGTTTTACCTACTGCAGAAATATCTGCATAAGTTACTACATAAAGCATTTTCAGATTTAGTTCATTTTGAACTAATGCAGTGAATTTTAGAATTACTTTCTCTGAATAGATATCTTCATTATTGGCAACTGTACTCATCATATTATGATATCTTACAAGAAGAGCACCTTTTTTAATATGTGTTTCATCAAAACCAAATGAAGAAGTCATATTTTTAAATAGTTTTTCTCCTACAATATGATGATCTACAGTTCTTCCTTTTCCTACATCATGAAAAAGGGCAACAAGTCTTACTAGTGCTTTATCTTTTTCTTCTAGGTTGTCATAAACAGCTTTTACATTTGTATCTTTAATATCTTCAATTCTTTTTAGTGTTTTAATAGAATGAAGATCAACTGGATGTTGATGATAACCATCAAATTGTGGTTGATTTATAATTTTTTTAGTAATAGGAAGTACTGCTTGAAATAAGCCTGAATTATATAATAGTTTTATAACAGGATATAAACTTTTTTTGTATAAAAGAGTTTTAATAGATTTTTTTAGCTCTTTAGATTGGCTATTAGGAAGCTTAGATCTATTTGCAAAATATATATAAGACCTATCAAAATGTTCTACTTCTTTTGGAAGTTCATTAAGTTCTTTTAATAAAGCATTTAGGCTTAATGGCTTTCTATGAAAAGAGGTATATAGTGTGTTGTCACAGATATATAGATTCTTTTTGTATTTACTCTGTCTTAATAGTTTAATATTCTTTTTGTCAAAAACAATTGGTCTTGTAAATTTCTTAACCATGACAGTAGAAAAGAAATGTACGTTATGTAATGATTCTAATAATTTAGCCATACATTGTCTCTCTTTTGTATGTCTAGGTTTATGTTTAAATCCTAGTTTTGAGCTAACGTCAGGAAGTGTATCAAAATTAAGTACATCAAGTTTTTTCTTTGCAGTATTATGTAAAGCATTCCTTACTTGAAAAATATATTCTAAAGAACCTCTATATTTTTTATATTGTTCTTCTGTAAATTCTTTTCCCATAAGTTGTTTAATATCAGAAACTCCAAAAATAACTGTTGCCATCCAGAAGATCATATTTGATTCTCTCATTCCACCATAACCATCTTTTATATTTGGTTCCATTTTAAGTGGGTTCTTTAAAAGTCTTTGTTTATGTTCTTCTAATTTATCATTTATAAACTCTTTTTGGTTTGTTTTTCTAATTTTATGTAAAACATTTTGATATCCGAACCATAAATGCTTTGAACCATAAATCATCCTTGATTCTAAAATTGATGATTTAATTGTAATATCTTCTTTTACTTCTTCTTCAATTTCTTTCAGTTCATGTACTCTTGAGCCAAGTTTTAGTCCACAATCCCATGCAAGGGTTATGAATTCTTCCATAATCTCTTTTAGGTTGTAACCTTTAATATCTTCATATAGAATCATTAAATCAACATCAGAATAGATACATAGTTGCTCTCTTCCGTAAGATCCTAAAGCAATCAATGTAATAGGAATTGAAGTACTCATTGGTTGATAATCACCAAAATGTTTTCGTAAGATATATTTATATAAAGATATTAAGAACTTGTCTGTATATTTTGTATGTTTTACAAAAAAATCTTTTCCAATAGTAGTATTAAGTGTTTCATCAATTGATTTCACATAATTTTTAAAAGAGTTCCTAAATACTTTTGATATTTCAAAATCTTCTGCATTATTTGAAATTAATTCTTCGACTTTTATATTAAGCTCAGTCATTTAAAAAATCCTTATGTATATCAAGTTTTTTTCTTAATGTAATTCTATTTAGTCCTAAATGTTTAGCCATTTGAACTTGTGACTTATATTTTTTTGATGCCGCTTTTAAAATCGGCACTTCAAGAAGATATAAAAAATCTTTATATGAATCTTCTCCATGCATATTTGAGTACATGTAGTTTTCCATAAACATTAGTATCTCATCTTCCCCAATAGTTTCAAATAGATAAGAAAAGTATATTGATTTTCTTAAACTATGCGCATTATTAGATATATTAACCATAAGTTTTGAAGGAATGATTTGTTCTAAATCTAAAGTTGTACTAGCTTCTTTTGAGAACTTAGTAGTTAATGCTTTTACGTCTTCTTCTCTATCTTTTAATGGAGGAAGTTCCATTGTAATTGAGAACTGTTCAGCTATTTTACTATTTAATTCCTCTTTTAATGTTGTAGCAATCACTCTAATAGAGTTTTCATCTATCCAATTTATAAGTAAATCAATATTTGTAATATTTTCTATTTTATCTATAATAATTGAACAGTTTTTTAAATTTATTACATTGTCTATAATATCTTGTTGTAAATTTTTTGCTTTGAAAATAGGAGCATCTGGAACAATATATTGAGATAGTGATTTTTTACCAGCTCCTGCTTCTCCAGATATTAATGCATTTACTTCAACACTTTGTAAAAGATGCGCAGAGTTTAAAATTTCTTTAGAATTTTTTGAAATAGCTATGTAATCTTTCATTTTATACCTTATTTTTAGTTAATTTGATAAATACTGCAAGTGCAATAAGTATTAATGAAATACCTGTAATTAAATACAGAGCATTTACCATTTTGTCATAATCATTTATAGCAATCTTAAATACGACAATAAGTGCTTCAATAGATAATGCAATTATAATTGTAATTAGAAATTTTGTAATCATTTTTGTTTCAACTCTAGAATTTTTAGAATAAGATTTAAAAAATACTTCTTGTTCTAAAATAGTTTTTGCCAAGTCAAATATTGCAATACCTAAGGTTAAAGCAATAATTGGTTTGAATATTACTTCTAATTCGATACCTTCTTTAAATAATACAAATATTATAAAATCATATAAGGAATAAAGAATAATGAAAACAGATAGTGCAATCATTGAGAATCCAGCTAACATATAAAAAAGTTTTGTTGCACTATGAAAAGGTTTATGTAGTTCAATAAGATTTAATCTCTCTAATAGAACATCAATTCTAAAATCTAGAAATATGATTGTATCGTTTTCTTTAATTGTCACAGTAATACAATTGCTTCTAGTTGCACTACTAATATAAGGAGTTGAGAAAGCCATATTATTGTCTTTAAATTCCAATTTCGAAATTAGATGACTTCTATCTTTATCTTTTGCTTTTTCATCAATTTTATTTTTATAAATATTTGCTGATATTTGATTTTTTGAAGTTTTATTTACTAGATATATAAGTTCAAGAGAAGGGAAGATATCAAATACTTCTGCAAATTTATTTTTCTTATAAGTACCTAGGTTTCCAATATTTTTTAAACTTTCTTGTAGGAAAAATTCAATTTTATCGCGGTTTTGATCATATATTTCTAAAAACTCTTTCATTATCTCTCCTAGTAAGCGTAATTATAACACACTGTATATGAAATGTGTGTATAAAAAATATACAAATATATAAAAAATAAGAATTTGAAGAAGAAATATTAAAATAGTAAAAATTCTTTCAAACTATTAAAATGGCAATATATTACCATTTTATGGGATATAAATGGGTCTATTATAGATGTTATCAATTAATTTTGTATATAAATTATACAATTATATAGGACATACAGTTTCTTTATTCTGATAAAATTTCGACATAATTATTTTCAAAAGGAAAAAAATGGAAAATTTTAACGACTTAAAATATATATTAGACGGGTTCTTATTTGTATTTTCTGGTGTATTAGTAATGTGGATGGCAGCAGGGTTTGCCATGTTAGAAGCAGGTCTTACAAGATCAAAAAATAATGCAACTGTATTAACAAAAAATATGGCACTATTTGCAATCTCTTGTATTATGTATTATTTTGTAGGTTATAACTTAATGTATGGTGATGGTTCGTCTTTTATGGGTGCCTTTTCAACAATTAGTATGGAAAATGCGCCAGATGCAGCTTATCCAGCAGCAGCTGACTTCTTCTTTCAAGTTATGTTCGTAGCAACTGCAGCATCAGTTATTTCTGGTACGGTAGCTGAAAGAATCAAATTATGGCCATTCTTAATCTTTGTTGTATTTTTATCTGGTTTAATTTATCCAATTCAAGGTCATTGGACATGGGGTGGAACTGAACTTGGTGGTTTAATTGCAGGTTTCTCTGACTTTGCTGGTTCTACAATTGTTCACTCAGTAGGTGGATGGGCTGCATTAGCAGGTGTATTAATACTTGGAGCTAGACGAGGTAAATATGGTAAAGACGGTAGAGTTAGACCAATTCCAGGTTCTAACTTAACACTTGCAACACTTGGTACATTCATTTTATGGATGGGTTGGTTTGGATTTAATGGGGGTTCTCAATTAGCTCTAGGTTCAAAAGCTGATATTAATGGAATTGCTTTAGTTGTAGCTGATACAAATATGGCAGCTTGTGCTGGTGCAATTGCAGCTGCACTTTTAACTCAACTTTTATACAAAAAAGTGGATTTAACAATGGTTTTAAATGGTGCTTTAGCAGGTCTTGTATCTGTAACTGCTGGTCCTGATTTAGGAATGATGATTTCATTTATTGAAGGTATTGTTGGTGGTGCATTAGTTGTATTTGCTGTTCCTTTATGGGATAAGTTAAGAATTGATGACCCTGTTGGAGCTTTATCTGTTCACTTAGTTGCCGGTATCTGGGGAACTTTAGCAGTAGGTATATTCAATCCAGAAGTAACTATTATGGCTCAACTTAAAGGTATTGTTGTAATTGGAGCATTTGTATTTATCACTTCATTTATTATTTGGAAAGTACTTGATTTAATTATTGGATTAAGAGTAGACGAAGAGACAGAAATTACTGGTCTTGATATTCATGAAACTGGTCTTGAATGTTACCCAGAATTCAAAAAAGCATAATAGGATTTAAAGATGAAAAAAATTGAAGCAATTATTAAACCTTTTAAACTTGAAGATGTAAAAGAAGCATTAGTTGAAAATGGAATAGCTGGTATGACTGTATCAGATGTTAAAGGTTATGGAAGACAACAAGGTCACTCTGAATTATACAGAGGGGCTGAATATGTTGTTGATTTTTTAGCAAAAATTAAAATAGAAGTTATAGTTAATGATGAAGATGTTGATTCGACAATAAGCGTAATTGTTGAAGCTGCAAAAACTGGAAAAATTGGAGATGGTAAAATATTCGTAACTTCAATTGATGAGGTTATTAGAATTAGAACTGAACAAAAAGGTTCAGAAGCGGTATAATCGTACTTTCTTTACTTTCTTTGGAGGAGATTTTTTCTCCTTCAATATAAAATCTATCAATCTGTATAAAATATATACAGAGAACTACTATCTTAAACTCTTAAAACAATATATAATTCTTCTAGATTAAAAAGACAAGGGTTATATTATGGATTTAGAATCAGTAAGTTATGTGCTTGATACGTTTTTTGCAATATTTGCAATGACGTTAATTATCTTTATGGTACCAGGTTTTGCTATGCTTGAAGCAGGACTTGTTAGAACAAAAAATGTTTCAGCAGTATTAATGATAAATACAATGATTTATGCAGTAGCATCAATTTCATTTTTACTTATAGGTTATTCAATTGCATTTGGCGACTTTGGAAGTGATACAATGTCTAAATATGCAGCATTTTTATTTCAAATGGCATTTGTTGGTAAAGTAATCAATATTATGTCTGGTGGTGTATCTGAAAGAGCAAAAGTATTACCTTTAGCACTATTCACTGTAATTATGGGTGGTATTCTTTATCCTACAATTGTTAACTGGTCATGGGGTGCAGATATGTTAGAGGGAACATTCTTAGATCTTACAATGTATGACTTAGCTGGATCAACAGTAATTCATTCAACTGGTGGATGGGCTTTATTAGCCGCAATTTTAATAATAGGTGCCAGAAAAGGAAGATATACAAAAGATGGTGGAGTTAGAGTTATACCTGCATCAAATATTCCCTTAGTTACACTTGGAGCATTTTTATTATGGATTGGGTGGTTTGGATTTAATGGTGGTTCTGTTGGTTCAATAGCTTCTAAAGAATCTGCTGATGCTGTTGCTTTAACTATAATGAATACAAATACGGCAGGACTTGCAGGTGCAATCATGGTAGGTGCATTCATGTACTTTAGATATAAAAAACTGGATATCACGATGGTACTAAATGGTGCATTAGGTGGATTAGTTGCAATAACAGCAGGTCCAGATTTATATGATATATATACACCTATTTTAATTGGTGCAATTGGTGGTGTAATTGTAGTATTTGGAGTATCTTTCTTTGATAAATTAAAACTTGATGATCCTGTTGGGGCACTTTCTGTTCATTTATTAAATGGTATCTGGGGGACATTAGCTGTTGGTATATTTGCTGCAAATGGTGAAGATATTACTTTTATGGGACAATTAAAAGGTGTTGTAGTTGTTGCTATATTTGCCTTTGTTGCTTCATATGTTGTTTTGTTCTTAATTAATAAAGTATCACCATTAAGAGCAGATAGAGATGAAGAAATGCAAGGTTTAGATGTAGAAGAGTGTGGTTTAGAAGCATACCCAGAGTTTAAACGAGCTTTCTAAAATAAATATAACCTAAATAATAAAAAAAATTAGATAGAATAAAATACTTAAAAAAAGGATGAGATTTGAAAAAGATTGAAGCTGTAATTAAACCATTTAAATTAGAAGATGTAAAAGATGCATTAACAGAAGCAGGTATTACTGGTATGACTGTATCTGATGTAAAAGGTTATGGAAGACAACAAGGGCACTCTGAATTATATAGAGGCGCGGAGTATGTTGTAGATTTTTTACCAAAAATTAAATTAGAATTGATTGTTGCAAATGAAGATGTTGATTCTACAATTGAACTAATTATTAATTCTGCAAAAACAGGAAAAATTGGAGATGGTAAAATTTTTGTTTCTTCAATTGAAAAAACAGTAAGAATTAGAACAGGTGAAGAAGATGAGGACGCAATCTAGTATGCAGAATTTCATTATAAACTCAGCTTTAGATATGCATCTTCATTTACGTGATGATGATATGTTAAAGCTTGTAGGTCCTCTAACATCAAATACTTTTTCTGGTGCTTTAATTATGCCAAATTTAGTTCCTCCTATTACTACTAAAGAGGCTCTTTTATCATATAAAGAAAGAATAAAAGAAGCATGCTCTGAAGATGAATTTGATGCTCATGTAACTTTGTTCTTTAAAAATGATTATTCTTATGAATTTTTAGAAGATATAAAAGATGAAATAATTGCAATAAAACTTTATCCTGCAGGAATTACAACAAACTCTGATACCGGTGCTGCATCTATGGATGTAGAGGTTTTAAGACCTACTTTAGAGTCTATGAGTAAATTAGGAATTCCTCTTTGTATTCATGGTGAAACAAATGGTTTTGTGATGGATAGAGAAGCTGAATTTATGCCAATTTATGAATCAATTGCTAAAGCATTTCCTGATTTAAAAATTATTATGGAACATATTACAACTAAAGATGCTATTGAATTATTAGATAAATATGATAATCTTCATGCTACTGTAACTTTACATCATTTATTAATTACTTTAGATGACGTAGCAGGTGGTATGTTAAATCCGCATCTTTTTTGTAAACCTATTGCTAAGAGACCAAGAGATAGAAAAGCTTTATTAAAAGCCGCATTAAAAGCTCATCCTAAATTAATGTTTGGTAGTGACTCTGCTCCTCATCCAAAACATAAAAAAGAGTGTTGTGGTTGTGCAGCAGGTGTCTTTACTTCTCCTATTGCTCTACAAGTATTAACGCAACTCTTTGAAGAACATAATTGTTTAGATAATTTAAATGCTTTTGTGTCTTCAAATGCTCAGAAAATTTATAATATCCATCCTAAACCAAAAACTATTAAATTAGTAAAAAAAGATTTTATAGTTCCTTCAATGTACGAATACAAAAATGAAAATGTAGTTCCTATGTATGCAGGAGAAACAATCCCTTGGAGTCTTGAAGACTAATAAGATTTAAGAAGAGATAACTATTAGAAGTTGTCTCTTTCGTGAAGAAGTCTTTTGATATTCGCACTAGATTCTTTAGCTTTTACAATTCTTTCTTCTCTCATAACTCTTAATGATTCGAGAGTTTCTTGTTTTTCATGATCAATATTAGCCTTAACTTGAATAGCTTTTCTGTTATTTGATATTCCAGAGACACCTACAAATTTTTCACTATTATTTACATATATTTTTGAAGATGATGATGTAGCGTTTTTATTAAATACAATAATGTCATCTTTACATAATTTAAGAAGATCCGCTACTGTTAATTCAGTTTCGGCCATGATTGCTTCTATGTTCATTTTTGCTCCAGAAATTAGAGCTGAGATATCTTTTTTTCTACTTGCTTTTTTATTTTTACCTTCGTTAAACATTTTTTCAACAATTTTATTTAAAAGAGTCTCTATATATGAAATCTGTCTCTTATACACATCTGACGCTGCCGACGAAGAGGATAGTGTAG
>CAJXPH010000001.1 GCA_913057765.1 uncultured Campylobacteraceae bacterium | reverse complement strand
CCTCTTCGTCGGCAGCGTCAGATGTGTATAAGAGACAGCTATTGAATATTATAGGAGTAAAATTGAGAATAAAAAGTATAATCTTTGTATTGTTTTGTTTTGTTTTAATTGGATGTAACGAAACGAAAAATAATATTGAAGAAAATGATAATTTAATTAAAAAATTAAATTCGAATAATAATTCAACTTTTGTTAAATTATATGAAGTAGCCTATGGTGGTGCGACAGGTGGATTCAAATACGTATTATCTTTTTCAAATAAAGAAATCAATTCAAAAGTATTACTTGCAGAAAAAGTTAGAGATATAGATATTTACTGGCAAAATGCAAATACACTTATTGTATCAATAGATTCAGACAGAATACATTTTTTTACAAATTTTTGGTATGACAGACCTTCTAATATGATGTATAAAATTAAATTAAAAGATAATCAATTAAATGAAAAGTAGATTTAATTTAATTGAAGCAGGAATCATATTAATAATCTTTGGCACATCAATGGTAGTCTTTCCATCAATTTTTGAAAATTCTACAACTTATACTCAAACGGCTGAAGATGGACTTATTATGGGAATATATTTAATATCAACTGGTTTAGTATTATTATTTATAAAATTCATATTAATTAGAAAAAAAATAAAACTGTGACGTTAACTGTATCAATAAAAATAATGCATGATAAAAAGTGAAGGTAAATAAAATATGAATTCATTTAACTATATTAAAGATTTGTATAATGGCAAGATAAAGTTAGTAATTGTATTTTGGATTTATAATCTTTTAGTAGGTATGTTAATAGATGAATTTCTTCGAGAAGAAATACTTAATAAAAATTTTAATTTTATATTTTTCTTTTACTTTTATAGTTTTTTTATTAATAAGGCTTTATGGCTTTCTTCAACTAATTATAAAGGTAGAAAACTATGGGGATATTTAGTAAAAGTAATTGTTATTTTAGACTTGATATGGTTGATAGGAATATTCCCTTATAAAATATTTGTAGAATAAATAGCTGTTGTGCCAAAAAGGTGTGCCATTTTTCTATAATATTCAGTTTCTTTAATGATTAATTAGATTGTTGAAGATAAAATAAATCCATTTTACAGTAATTCAGTAGTAATATATTAGCCATCGGGATAAACTTTCTTTAACTATCTTTTGGATAAAATCTGCGCTATGAAAAAGAAATATAAAAAACTAGCAATTGCTTTTAGTGGTCCTTCTAATAGTGGTAAAACTACACTTGTAGCTAAAGTATCTAATATATTACAAGATAATGGTTATAAGGTTTGCATTATAAAGCATGACCCTAAAGATAAAGCAAGATTTGACAAACCTGGGAAAGATAGTGATAAGTTCACTCAAACAGGTGCTGATGTTGCAGTAGTTAGTCCTTCACGGACTACTTTATTTAGACAGTCTACTTCAACAGTTGATGAAATGATTGATTTATTTGGTGATTTTGATTATCTTCTTGTAGAAGGTCTTAAAACATTGCCTCTTCCAAGAATTTCAATTTTTAGAAATAGATTAGATGGAACATATTATCCTGTTACTGATGCAATTGCACATGATGAAACAATTGATAGTTCTGAAATACCATCTGATATTGATAAATTAGATTTAAATAATCCAGAAGAAATAATTTCTTGGATTGATAAAAATGCAAAGAGAGTTTAATGAAAGATATTATTAAAGCTATTGAAAATGCTAGTATTAAGATTAAAGATTTAATTGAAACTGGTGATACAGGGAAAAGTAAAAATGAAAACTCAACTGGTGATACACAATTAAAATTAGATATTGCTAGTGATGTAATAATTGAAGATATATTTGCAACAATTCCTTCTATTAAAGCTATTGTTAGTGAAGAACAAGAAGCTATTGTTGATTTAAATGATAATGGCGAATATTTAATTGCATATGATCCTTTAGACGGTTCATCTTTAGTTGACGTAAATTTATCTGTTGGTTCAATTTATGGTATATACAAAAATGAATTTAATGCAAAAAATATTATTGCATCTGTTTATGTTGTGTTTGGTCCTAGAGTAGAAATGGTTGTTGCTCTTGATAACTGCGTAAAGATGTATAGATTATTATCTGGTGAATTTAAGTATATTCAAGATATTAAATTAAATGAAAAAGGTAATCTAAATGCTCCGGGTTCAACACAAAATTGTTGGGCTCCTTATCATAAAGCTATGATTGATGATATTTTTAATGATGGTTATAGACTAAGATATTCAGGGGGAATGGTTCCTGATTTACATCAAATACTTTTAAAAGGTGGAGGACTTTTCTCTTACCCTGGAACAACTGATAGACCAAAAGGTAAATTAAGACAATTGTTTGAAGTTTTCCCTTTTGCATTAACATATGAATTTGCTAATGGTGGGGCGATTGATGGATTAAAAAGAGTTTTAGAAGTTGAAACAACTCATATCCATGATACAACACCGTGTTTCTTTGGCTCAAATGAAGAAATAAACAGAGTATTAGAAGTATATAAGAAAAATGCCAGATAATCAAAAACAAGACGAGTGGAATATTAAGCTCGATGCAAAACTTGAAGAACTCAAAAAATGTCAAAAATCATTTTCATTAGAGTCATGTAACCCTTGTGAGAAGTTCTTTGATTGTGAACTTAGAAAAAAATATGTACAAGCTGTCTATGAGTCAATGAGTAAGGGCGCAGGCGGCGGATTTGAATTTTAATTAATAAACTATAGAGGTAGAAAATGAAACAAACTTGTAAAAATGTTTATATAACAACACCAATTTACTATGTAAATGATGTGGCTCATATTGGTCATGCATACACAACTATTATTGCTGATATGTTAGCAAGATATTCAAGACTAACTGGATCAAAAACATTTTTCCTAACAGGAACTGATGAACATGGGCAAAAGATTTCTCAAAGTGCTGAACAAAGAGGTAAAACTCCTAAAGAGTATGCAGATGAAGTTTCTGGAAAGTTTAAAACGTTGTGGGATGATTTTGATATTACTTATGATAAATTTATAAGAACTACTGATGAAGAACATAAATTAGGTGTACAAAAAGCATTTGAAACTATGTATAAAAAAGGTGATATTTATAAAGGTGATTATGAAGGTTACTATTGTGTATCATGTGAAACATTTTTTACTGAAAAACAATTAATTGACGAGCAGTTTTGCCCAGATTGTGGTAAGCCAACAAATATTGTAAAAGAAGAAAGCTTTTTCTTTAAATTATCTGCTTATGAAGATAGACTTATAAAATGGTATGAAGAAAATGATGATTGTATTTTACCTAGAGCAAAGAAAAATGAAATTGTTAACTTTGTAAAAGGTGGGTTAAGAGATTTATCTATATCTAGAACATCATTTGATTGGGGTGTTAAACTTCCAGAATCAATGAATGAACCAAAACATGTTATGTACGTGTGGTTAGATGCATTGATGAACTATATTACTGCCTTAGGTTATGGTAAAGATAATGAAAATATGGACTTTTGGCCAGCAACAAGTCATCTTGTTGGTAAAGATATTTTAAGATTCCATGCAATTTATTGGCCAGCATTTTTAATGTCTTTAGACTTACCTCTTCCAAAGCATATTGCTGCACATGGTTGGTGGACTAGAGATGGTGAAAAAATGTCAAAATCTAAAGGTAATGTTGTAGATCCAAAAGAAATTGCAGATGCATATGGATTAGATGCATTTAGATATTTCATGCTTAGAGAAGTACCTTTTGGACAAGATGGTGACTTTTCACAAAAAGCTTTAATGGATAGAATTAATTCAGATCTAGGAAATGATTTAGGAAACTTATTAAATAGAATTTCTGGTATGTCTGGAAAATATTTTGATTTTAAAGTTACTTCAAAAGATGTAGAAAAATTTCATAGAAAAGAACTTGATGAAGTAGAAGCTATTTTAGACAATATTGAAGAATATCTTTACAATATGCAAATTAATAGATATCTAGAAGATATTTGGAAAGTATTAACAATTGCAAACAAAGCAATTGGTGATTATGAACCATGGGCTAAAATGAAAGATGGTAAAGAAGACGAAGCAATGGCTTTAGTTGCACTTATTACAAATATAATGGCAAGAATTTCTTTCCTTTTAGAATCTGTAATGCCAGAAAAAATAGGAAAAATTGCTCAATCTATTGGTTTAGAGATCAATACAGATACTTATACTAAGATTCTAAAGAATAAAGAATTATTAGAGGATATAACTATTACTAAAGTTGAACAACTATTCCCAAGAATTGAGGAAGTTCTATTAGAACAAGCTAAACCTACTGATGTATCTAAATCAGAAGCAGAAAAGAAAAGCGAATCTAAAAAAGTTGTAGAAGAACCAGATAATTTAATTACTATTGATAAATTCTTCGAAACAACATTAAAAATTGGAACAATTGTAGAAGCAGAAGAAGTTCCAAAATCTAAAAAACTATTAAAACTTCAAGTAGATGTTGGAGAAGATAAAAATAGACAAATTCTTGCTGGAATAAAAGAGTTTTATAATGCTGCAGATCTAGTTGGAACACAAGCCTGTGTTGTCGCAAATCTTAAACCTGCAAAACTAATGGGTATGCTTAGTGAAGGTATGCTTATGGCAGCCAAAGATGAAAATGGTTTATCATTAATTAGACCAGAATCTCCAAAAAAATCAGGTACTAAAATAAGCTAGTGCAAATTACATCGATTCTAGATATTATAGATGGAAGATTACTAAATCATCCATCTATTTCTTTCATATATTCTATTAAAACAAATCCTAAAAAGATAAAAGAAGGTGATTTGTTTATTGTCCAAAATGTAGAAGATATTTCTCTTGCTATTGAAAATGGTGCATTTGCTTTAGTTGTAGATAAAAAGATAGATAATATTCCGGATAATGAAATTGCTTGGGTACATGTTAAAAATATTAAAGAAACTATTGTTAAATTAGTTAGATATCTATTATCAAATATTAGATTGACTGCTTTTTATTGTAATAGTGTATCTTATGAATTATTTAATATCTTACGAAAACCAACAGTGCATACAAATATTAAAGTTATTCCTAATGATTTATCTAAATTTTTTAAATTATTAGATGATATTGAAGAGAACGATACAATAATTTGTTCTGATCAAAAATTATTAGATGATATTTATCCAATTAATTTTAATTTTAATACAAAAGAATATGAGATCAACAACTTAATAGAGCACTCTATTTTTGAAACTACTTTTACTCATAAAGATAGATATTTTTCAAAATTAAAAATATCAAGCCTTTATTTAACTGAATTTTTAGATGTATACAGTTATTTAGGATTTGATTCTGATTTAAACAAGTTGAAAAAATTTCATAATTTAAAACCAATTTTTGTAGATAAATTAATTAACCATACTGATTTTGGAAGAACTGATAAATTTCTGATTGCACAAGAGAAAGAAGATCAACTAGAAAAAGAAGTTAACTATTTAACTAATAAATATAAATATGCAAAGATATTGTATTTAACAACAAAAGATATAGATGATAATAAAAATATTGACTATACTTTTATTAATTCTTTAGATGAAGTAAAAGAGTTCTTAAAAAAGGCCCAATTTAATGCTGTTTATTTTATCGGGGTATCTTATGATGAACTTTATGAGCAAGTTTCAAAACAAAATAATGAGCCTTCTTTAATTTAATTAATATATCATTCCAAAAGAACTTACTACTTTACCAACAATTCTTACTTCATTTTTCTCTAGTATTTGAATTGGATAATCTTTATTATCAGATATAACATCAAGTTGTCCATCAGCTCTTCTTTGAATTCTTTTTACAAAAAGCCCATGGTTTGTTGTAAATGCGTATATACCGTCCCTTGCAACATCTTTTCTTGTTTTATCTATAAATATTATATTGTCACTATTTAGTGTAGGTTCCATTGAATCTCCTACTACATTTATAGCATCAATATTTTTTAAATTTTCTTTACCACCTAACATACTAATAAAATATGGTGGAACCTCCATAGATTCAGCACTATCATCATTCTCATAGGCACCACCTCCTGCACTAACACTAACTTCAGGATAGTATCTAATCCAGTATTTATCAGTAGAATCAACTAAAGAACCTGGGTTTTGATTATAGAGTAACCAGTTTATTGATATCTTTTTTCTTGCACAGAAGTCTAATATGTTGGAAAAAGGTATTTTACCTCTATTCTTCATAGTTGCAAAATTGACTTGACTTAGATCTAAAGCTGTAGCAACATCTTTATCAAAAACCTTCCCATCTTTTCCATCTTGACTTAATATATCCTTGAGTTTCTCAATTATTTCACGTACAATCAACATTTTAACTCCTTTAATACTATTATATTACAAAATGCAATATTTTTCAAGACATTTGAAATTTTTATATAGAATTTGACATATATTTATTCAAAAAGGATATAAAATGGCACAAAAAATTGAGAAAGCAACAAGTAATGTAATTAAAATGTTAGAAAAAGTTGACAATTTTTTACTTGAGTTTGGTACTAAAATATTATAAGTAGCATCAAAAAAGCAAAATTCCCAAATTTATAAAAAATAGAGATAAAAATAAATTCTACTAAAGCAAAGTTTCTATAAAATTAGATTACTAATTACACGATGGTAACCACGGGGAGTAATATGGAAACAAATTTAATTGCTGAAGCGGGAAAATTTATGGCACTGGGGATGGGAATAGTATTCTTATTTTTAGTCGTTATGATTTTCGCTCTAAAATTACAAGCAAAGCTTATTGGAAAATATTTTCCTGAAAAGAAAGTATCACCGACTAAACCTGCTGTAAGTGCTTCAAACAACACTGCAAAAATGGCTGCAATCGTAGCTGCTGTACAACATCACAAAAATCTAAAAGGTTAATTTAAATGGCTAAAAAATACATTGATGTCATGGATACTACGTTTAGAGATGGATTTCAATCTGTCTTTGGAGGTAGAGTTTTAATGGATGATTTCTTTCCAGCTGTAGAAGCTGCGAAAGAAGCTGGGATAACTCACTTTGAGTTTGGTGGAGGAGCAAGATTTCAATCTTTATTCTTCTACTTACAAGAAAATGCTTTTGAGATGATGGACAGATTTAGGGAAATCGTTGGTCCAGATGCTAACTTACAAACACTAGCAAGAGGAATTAACACTGTTATGTTAGATACTGGTTCTAGAGAACTAGTTGAAATGCATGCTAAAATGTTCGCAAAACATGGTGTTACAACAATTAGAAACTTTGATGCATTAAATGATGTACAGAATTTAGAATATTCTGCAGAATGTATTAAAAAGTATGGATTAAATCATGAAGTTGTTGTAACTTTAATGGATTTACCACCAGGATGTGAAGGTGCACATGATGTTCCTTTCTATGAAAAAACATTAAGACAGATTCTTGATAGTGGTGTTCCACATGATTCAATTTGTTTTAAAGATGCGTCTGGTACTTCATCACCACAAAAAGTTTTTGACACTATTAAAATGGCAAGAAAACTTGTTGGTGAAGATACTCATATTAGACTACATACACATGAAACAGCTGGGGTATCTGTTGCATGTTATTTAGCAGCTTTAGATGCAGGTGCAGATGGTATTGATTTAGCAGCTGATCCTGTATCAGGTGGTACTAGTCAACCAGATATATTAACAATGATGCATGCTGTTAAAGGTATGAACTATGACTTAGGTGGTTTAGAAATTGAAAAAGTTCTAAAATATCAAGAAGTTTTAAAACATCAATTAAAAGACTACTTTATGCCTCCTGAGGCTACACAAGTATCTCCATTAATTCCTTTCTCACCTATGCCAGGTGGTGCTTTAACTGCAAATACTCAAATGATGAGAGATAATGGTACTTTAGATAAATTTCCTGAAGTAATAAAAGCTATGAGAGAAGTTGTTGAGAGAGGTGGTTATGGTACATCTGTAACTCCAGTATCACAATTCTATTGGCAACAAGCATATGCAAATGTAATGTTTGGGCCTTGGAAACAAATTGCTCCTGGTTATGGAAAAATGGTTCTAGGTTATTTTGGTAAAACTCCTGTTGAACCAGATGCAGAAATTGTTTCTTTAGCTTCTGCTAAATTAAAATTAGAACCAACTACAGAAAACCCATTGGATTATGCTGATAGAGATGAAAAGAAAACTATGGCTTATTGGGAAGGTAGATTAAAAGAAGAAGGATTAGAAACTTCTGAAGAAAATATTTTCATTGCAGCAGCTTGTGATGAAAAAGGAATCGCTTTCTTAAAAGGCGATGGTCCTTTAAATATTAGAAAAGCTGATGCTTCAGCATGTGAAGATGATAAAGAATGTAATTTAGGAGAAAATAAAGGTATGAGTAACGCAACTGGAAACTACACAGTAGTTGTAGACGGACAAAAATTTAATGTAACTGTAGCAGAAGGTAATGCTGATATTCAAGTAACACCTGTATCTGACGCAGCACCAGCTGCAGTAAGTACTGCACCAGCTGGTGGGGCCGAAGTTCCTGCAACTGTAAGCGGTAATCTTTGGAAAATGAATGTTAAAGTTGGTGACAAAGTTGAAAAAGGTGATATTGTTGCAATTTTAGAAGCTATGAAAATGGAAATTGATGTTGAAGCTCCTTGTTCAGGTACAGTTTCAGCTATTTTAGTTAATGCTAGTGATGCTGTTGAAGAAGGTCAAGCTTTAGCTACAATTGGCTAATTAGATGAAATTAAGAATTCGGAGAATAATTAATGAATAAAAAACTAATGGCATCAATGCTAATTATATTTTTTGCAATTTTCAGTTTAAATGCTTTTGCTTCAAGTAATACAGCAGAACCAGTTAAAACTGAAAAAAAAGAATATGAATCTAAAACTTTAAGTGAATTATTAAGTTCATTCTATAAAACAACAGGTATCTATGCATTTACTACGCCAAGAGATACTGTAATGACATCAGAAGCTCATGCAGAAGATGCGAGACCTATGACACATTTTGAGCAAACATGGGGAAGATTACTAATGTTTGCCATTTGTTTAGTATTATTTTATCTAGCAATTGCAAAAGGGTTTGAACCTCTATTATTATTACCAATTGCCTTTGGTGGATTACTAGCAAACATTCCTCTTGCCGGAATTGGCGGAGAATCTGGGATGCTCGGTATTATTTATAATATGGGAATTGCTAATGGTTTCTTCCCTCTACTAATATTTATGGGTGTAGGAGCTATGACAGACTTTACACCTTTATTAGCGAATCCTAAATCGGCAATTTTAGGAGGAGCAGCACAATTTGGAATCTTTGGTTCTTTAGTTGGGGCAGTTGCTATTGGGTTTGATTTACAATCAGCATCAGCAATTTCAATTATTGGTGGAGCTGATGGTCCAACATCGATCTTTATTGCAAATAGACTTGCTCCTGAATTATTAGGTGCAATTGCAGTTGCAGCTTATTCTTATATGGCGCTAGTTCCAGTAATTCAACCTCCTATTATGAGGGCGTTAACTACTGAAGCTGAGAGAAAAATCAAGATGCCAAAACTAAGAAAAGTTAATAAGTTAGAAAATTTATTATTACCAATTGTTATTCTATTTTTAGCAATTTTATTTTTACCAGAATCTACTCCACTTATTGGAGCATTTGCTTTAGGTAACTTCTTTAAGCAATCAGGCGCTGTTGAAAGACTTTCTGATACTATGCAAAATTCATTAATCAATATTGTAACTATATTCCTTGGATTAGGAGTTGGTTCTAAATTAGCAGCTGACAAGTTTTTAGTTGTTGATACTTTAGGTATTATGATTATTGGATTATTAGCATTCTCTGCAGGTACTGCAGCAGGTGTACTTATGGCTAAAGTTATGAATAAGTTTGCGTCTGAAGATAGTAAAATTAATCCACTTATTGGTGCGGCTGGTGTTTCAGCAGTTCCAATGGCAGCGAGAGTTGTTAGTAAAGTTGGACAAGAGTATGACAAATCAAATGTATTATTAATGCATGCGATGGGTCCAAATGTTGCTGGAGTTATTGGTTCTGCCGTAGCTGCTGGTGTACTTTTATCAATATTTAATTAAATTAGTAGGGAATAAAATAAAATGTCTGAAATTAAAGACTCACTTGGCCTAGAAAATGTAGGTACAGTGTATAGAAATCTAGATATAGATACATTAATGCAACATGCTGTTGAAAATGAAGGTGCTAAAATATCTTCAACTGGTGCACTTATGATTGATACTGGTATTTTTACTGGTAGAAGTCCTAAAGATAAGTTTTTTGTTAATCAAGATCCATCAAACAAATATATTGCGTGGGGAGATATCAACAGAAAAGTTTCAAAAGATGTTTTTGAAGATTTAGAAATAACATCAAAAAAACAACTAAGTAACAAAGATTTATATGTTACTGATGTATATTGTGGTGCTTCATTAGACAGTAGAAAATCTGTAAGATTTATTACTGAAGTTGCATGGCAAGCACATTTTATTCAAAATATGTTTATTGTTCCTAAAGAAGAAGACTTAGAAAACTTTGAACCTGAATTTACTATTTACAATGCTTGTAAAACAGTAGATATGGCTTATGCAAGTCATAAATTACATTCAGAAGTTTATGTAGTATTTAATGTAGAAGACAACAAAGCTCTTATTGGTGGTACATGGTATGCTGGTGAGATGAAAAAAGGTGTTTTCTCAATGATGAATTACTGGTTACCTTTAGAAGGTAAATTGGCAATGCATTGTTCTGCAAATATTGGGAAAGATGGCGATACTGCCCTATTCTTTGGTCTTTCAGGAACAGGTAAAACTACACTTTCAACTGATCCTAATAGATCTTTAATTGGTGATGATGAACATGGTTGGGATGATAATGGTATTTTCAACTTTGAAGGTGGATGTTACGCAAAAGTAATTAATCTTGATGGTGAATCTGAACCAGATATTTTCAATGCAATTAAAAAAGGTGCAATATTAGAAAATGTTGTCGCTGATGAAAATGGTGTTGTTGATTATGAAGATGGTTCTAAAACTGAGAATACGAGAGTTTCTTATCCTTTAGATCATATTCCAAATCATACACCTGATATGAAAGGTGGACACCCAACTAATATTATCTTCTTATGTGCTGATGCATTTGGTGTATTACCTCCTGTTTCTAAACTTTCAAGAAGACAAGCAATGTATTATTTCTTAAGTGGATATACAGCAAAAGTTGCAGGGACTGAAAGAGGTATTACTGAACCTGTTGCTACTTTCTCATCATGTTTTGGAGAAGCTTTCTTACCTTTAAACCCAACTGTTTATGCAGAATTGTTAGGTCAAAAAATTGATAAACACAATGTAAATGTATATTTAGTTAATACTGGATGGACTGGTGGTCCTTACGGTGTTGGTTCAAGAATGAGTATTAAAAATACAAGAGCTTGTATAAATGGTATTTTAGATGGTTCTATTAACAATTCAGAATTTGAAAAACTACCTGTATTTAATCTTCAAGTACCAAAAACACTTGAAGGTGTTGAAACAGCAGTATTAAATCCAAGAAATACATGGGAAGATCAAGATGCATATGATGAAACTTCTCAAAAATTAGCTGGGATGTATATTAAAAACTTTAAAAAGTATCTAACTTTAGAAAGTGATTATGATTTTACATCAGCTGGCCCTAAATTATAAAATTTAATATTTCCAGAAAATAAAAAAGGAGTGAAAAAATTCACTCCTTTTTTTATGTCTATAACAATGAGAGTAGGATAGTTTTAAACTAACCCTACTCTATATATTAACACTCTATTTGAATTTCTTCGATTATCTCTAATCCAAAACCATTTAAACCAACAAATGAGTGTTTTCCACCACTTGTCATTAGTTTTATTTTATTTGCATTTAGAGAGTTTAATATTTGAGCACCAATTCCATAATCTCTTTGAGATTCTTTATGTGACATTTCTTCATTTAAAAATATTAATAGTCCACCTTTTGATTGTAAGAAATTAATTGTTTTTAACATTGAATGAAGTTTTTCATCATTTAAAAATAGTTTAATATCAGGGATAACTGTATGAAACTTAACATGTGTTACATCTAAATCTTCTCCAAATTTAATAGCGGTATGTATATGTCCAATATGATCTTTAAATTCTTTCTTAATAACCTTAGTACCAAAGAATTTAGTATCACAACTAGATATCTCATCTATTAAGTTTTCATGAGATAATCTATATTCCACTAAATCAGATATATAAATTTGTTTTAAATTATGTTTATCTGCAAAAATATCTAAATCATCACGTCTAGCCATTGTTCCATCTTCTTTTATGATTTCACAAATAACAGCTTCTCCATTTAATCCAGCTAGTTTACATAGATCAACTGAACCTTCTGTATGACCTGTTCTAACTAATACTCCACCATCTTTTGCAATTAATGGGAATATATGTCCTGGACGTACTAGCTCTTGTGCATTAGATATAGGATTTGCCAAAATTTTAATTGTATCATCTCTTTCTCCTGCACTAATTCCAGTCAATGCATCTGCCGCATCAACAGAAACAGTAAATGCTGTCTCATAAGATGAAGTATTTGATGCAACCATTGGATTTAATTCTAATTTATCTGCAGTTTCTTTTGTAACTGATACACAAACTAATCCTTTTGCATGTGTCACCATAAAGTTCACTTTTTCAGGGCTACTTAAAGGTGCGGCATAAACTAAATCACCTTCATTCTCTCTATCTTCATCATCTAGCATTATTACCATATTGCCTTTTTGAATCTCTTCAATTGCTTCTTTTACTCTTTGTATTGCATTCATTTTTCTACTTTTTAATAATTTTTCTTGTATTTCAGATATTATATCAAAAATTTACAAATTTTTTCTAAAAACCCTTGACAATAAAATACTTTTTTACTATAATTCCACCCAGTTAAACGAATGGGGTATCGCCAAGCGGTAAGGCACTAGCTTTTGGTGCTAGCATTCGAAGGTTCGAATCCTTCTACCCCATCCACTTTTTTCATCTACGTTATTTTAATTTTCAAATCGCGGAATAGAGCAGTACGGTAGCTCGTCGGGCTCATAACCCGAAGGTCATAGGTTCAAATCCTATTTCCGCAACCAACACACTAACTTAAGAATTTATCCTCTCTAAATGATTATTTTATGTAAAAAAATAAAAGGATAACTATGTCAATCAAAGATGTAAAACTAACTGAAAAAGAAGAAGTATTTATAAGACTAATTCAAAACAATGAAGATATATTTGATGCTTGTAGCAAAGCTGGAATAAATATTTCATCTAAAGTATTATCAGTATTAAAAAAAATAAACAAGTAATTGTTGTTCTATAGGTTTTTAAACCTATAGTTAGTAAAAATACTTTTTTTAAACCATCTTCATCTTTTATTCCCACTTAATGAACTCAATTTTATAGCCACAAAATCATATATATTATATAAATACCTATTTATCCTAAATATATTTAGAAATTAATTTATAACCAACTCCCCTAATATTTACAATCATTCCATTTTTTAATTTCTTTTGTACTTTATGGATCATACTTCTGATACTAACAGCTTCCATTTCTTTATTATCCCAAACATACTCATGAATCATTTCTGTAGTAACTGTTTTATCAAGGTTAGTTATAAAAAGTGTCAAAAGGAGTTTTTCTTTTTGTGTTAGAGTTATTTCATGATCATGTTTATATAAACTTTGATTTTTCATATGAAAATTAAAACCAAATCCTAAGTCTATAACATCTTTATCAATGTCATTGTTTAGTATAGTTTTTATATGATATTTTATATGTAAAATGAGCTCTTCTAATTCAAATGGTTTTTTTAGATAATCATTACATCCTAGATCATAAGCTTTTGAGATATTATCAATGTCAAGTTCTGCACTTACTATAATTACTGGTAAATCACTATGTATATTTCTTATCTCTTTTAATACCTCATGACCAGAAAAACCTGGTACATTGATATCTAAAATATATAAATCATATTGATTATTTATTACTTGAGTCATTGCATCATAACCATCTTCTGAACTAGTAACGAAAAAACCTTTTTTTTCTAAGGCATTTGTAATTAATCTATTTAATAAATAGTCATCTTCTAATAAAAATATTTTCATAGTTCTTTCTTAATAATAGAATCTATATTAAAAGTAAATGTAGACCCTAAATTTTTTCCACTTACAACTTCTATTTCAATATTGTATTTATCCGAAATCTCTTTTACAATATTCAATCCTAATCCTAGGCCCATTTTTTTATTTGATTGTTGATAGTATGCATCAAATATTAATTCTTTATTTTCTAAGCCAATTCCAAAATCTTGTATGGAAATAATAGTTTTTTCATTTTCTATTCCAAAAAATACAATGATTTCAGAAGATTCTTTACTATATTTTATTGCATTGCTAATTGTATTATCAATAATTCTTTCTAATTCGTATTTATTAATAAAGACTTCTATTTCTTTGTTATATTCAAGGTGAATATGAATATCTTTAGTATTGGCTAATTCATCAAAAAATATAACTCTTGAACTAATAAAATTTAATAGATTTATTTTAGAAACTTTATACTCTCGACTCTCTTTTTTTATTTTATAAGATAAGTCTCCGTATATAGAAGAAAGAGTTTTTGTAGAAGCTTTTATTGCTTCTATTTGTTTTGTAGGACCACTTGCTTGCTCAATTAGTTCAGTATTTAAAGAGATAATTGAAACTGGTGTATTCATTTCATGCATAATTTTTTTCACAAATAAATCTTGTTGTTCAAGTAAATTTGCAATGGTTAATTTACTTTCATAAATATCTAATTGGGTTTTTACTCTTGCAAGTATCTCTTTGGGTTCAAAAGGTTTTGTAATATAGTCCACACCACCTTCTTCAAAAGCTTTTACTTTATCTTCAATATTATCAAGTGCAGAGATAAATATTATAGGTATATCTTTAAGTTCTTTTTCTTTTTTAATTAAACGACATAATTCATAGCCATTTAGGTTTGGCATTTTAATATCAAGGAGTATTAAATCTGGCATATCTATTTTTACAGCTTCTAATGCCATCATCCCATTTGTTGTTGCTCTGATGTCATAATTTTTGTTTTTTAAGATTTTATCTAGGTATTGAAGATTTTCAATTTTATCATCAACAACTAATATAGTATATTTTTTATTCATTTTATTTTTATTTAAACTCTTATTTTTAGTTATTATAACTTAAATGATGAGAAAGAAATTAGACAACCTGTATGAAACTTAAACAGTTATTTATCCTTTTATTGATTGTTAATAGTATGGCCTTAACTAGTGTGGTATTTATTTTAAGTGAATATCAAAGAGCTATTAAACAGCTTGAAGATGCCTATATTATGCAACATCGTTCTTTGGTTTTAGCCGATGAATTAAGACAAAGTTCTGATGATCTTACAAGAATGGCAAGAACATACGTAATTACTGATGATGAAATGTTCAAAGAACAGTTTCATACTGTATTAGATATACGAAATGGAGAAGAGCCTAGACCAAAATATTATAATCGTATTTATTGGGACTTCTTTACACTAAAAGGAACAAAACCGATTCTGGACGGTGAAAAAATATCATTAAGAACTCTTATGCAAGAGGCAGGCTTTCCAGAAGAAGAACTTGAATTACTTTATAAGTCACAACAAGAATCAGATGATTTAACAAATTTAGAAGCAAAAGCTATGAATGCAATCAAAGGTATTTTCCAAGATAAAAATGAAAAATTTACGGTCTTTGCAAAACCAGATTTTAAATTAGCTAGAGAGATTATGTACGGAGAACAGTACCATAAAGCAAAGATAGCTATTATGAAACCTCTTAATGAATTTTACCAAGAGTTTGAAAATAGAACACAAAAACGTGTTAATAAAGCACATATTACAGTTAAAAAAATGGAATCATATTTGAATGTTGCAGTTTTATTTCTTATAGTTCTTTTTGTTTTCTCTTTTATATTTATTATTCTTTATAGAATTATTCATCCTCTAGAACTACTGAATAAAGGGATGTTAAGTCTTGCTAGAAATGATATGGATATTATTTTACCTCAAAAAGTTTTTATGGATGAAGTATCTGAAATGATTGGCGCAGTTCAGGTCTTTAAAGATAATGCAATTCAACTTATATCTTCTCAAGAACAAAATAAAAGATTGCTAGATCTTGCAGGAGAAGGAATTTTTGGTTTGGATTCAAGAGGAAGATTTATTTTTGTAAATCCCACTGCTTCAAAACTTCTAGGATATTCTTCCGAAGAATTAATTGGACAATATGTAAATAAAACAATTGGAAAACATCTATTTAAAAAAGGAGCTCAACAGAAAGAAAGACTGATGTTAGTTTCTAAAGAAGAACAAACTTTTCTTTCAAAAAAAGGACTTGAATTCCCTATTGATTATGTAAGTACTCCAATTTTTAATAATAAAGAAATTTTAGAAGGTTCGGTTGTTGTTTTCTCTGATATTACAAAAAGAAAAAAACATGAAGATGAATTAAAAGCGGCAACTTTAGAAGCACAAAATGCAAACCTTTCAAAATCAGTTTTTCTTACAAATATGTCTCATGAGTTAAGAACACCATTAAATGCAATTTTGGGTTTTGCCACACTTTTGAAAAAGTCATCGACTCTAAATGAAGTTGAAAAGCAAAATCTTCAAACTATTAGAAATAGTGGGGAACATTTATTATCTATAATAAATGAGATATTAGAGTTTGCAAAGATTGAAGCAGGAAAAATATCTATTAACCTAACTCAATCAAATTTACATAAATTACTCAAGGAAATAGAGTCTATGTTTATAGAAAGGTGTGCAGATAAAAACTTAGATTTTATTTTTACTATTGAAGGAAATGTTCCAAAATATATTAAATGTGATGAAAAAAGAGTACGACAGATTTTTATTAATATTTTAGGGAATGCATTAAAATTTACTAATAGTGGGAAAATAGAAGTAAGAATAAAATATATAAAGAAGAAACTAAAAATTAGTGTAATAGATACTGGGATAGGAATGAATACAAAATCAAAAGAGCTTGTATTTAAACCCTTTGAACAAATGGGTGAATCTAAACATAAACAAAAAGGAACAGGATTAGGTCTTACTATCACAAAAGAATTGATTGAAAAAATGAATGGAAAGATTTCTTTTGATTCTAAAGAAAATATTGGAACTACTTTTGAACTTGAAATAGAGATTGAAACAATTAATAATTTTGAAAAGAGTATTAATGAAAAAAAATATGAAAATATTTCACCTTCTAAAAAGTCATATGATTTTAAGATATTAGTAGCAGATGATATTAAGGTAAATAGGGACTTGTTAGTACAGCTTTTAGATGTATATAATTTAGAAACTTGTGAAGCAAAAGATGGATTGGAAGTATTAGAAAAATGTAAAGAAAATGATTTTGATTTAATTTTTATGGATATTCTAATGCCAAATCTAGATGGATTAGAGACAATAAGAGAATTGAAAAAAAATAGTCAGTATAAAGATATTCCAATTGTTTCAATTTCTGCAAATGTCTTTGAAGATGATAGACATAAAGCCTTAAATACTGGGGCCGATAGTTTTTTGACTAAGCCTTTTGAAGAAAAAGATATTATTATTACTTTAGAAAAATATTTATCAATGCATTTCATTTCTGTTAATGAAGAAATAATTGAAGAAAACAAATCTTTTAAAATATCAGAAGATACTATAAAAGAAATCGTTATTGCTGCCTCTTCTTTAAATGCAAATTCTATTATTGAAATATTAGAAAAACAGAATATCCAATCTTTAATAAAAAGAAAAATTGAAAAACTTCTTTTAGAATATAAGTTTAAGGAAATTACTGATTTAGTCTTAAATCATAAATAGTTTGTATATTTAGTATACAGAGAATTCTTAATTATTATAAAAAAACAACACAAAAACAACACTACTTTTTTATACTTCTTTTAGTCAATATCAAATTAGAATAGAACGAGAATCTATTTGAATTTGATATTAAAAATTCATAGGAGAGTACAAATGAAAAAAATGTTGGCAAAATCTTTGTCTATAGCAGCGTTAGTTGCAATGGGTACTTTAGCACAAGCTGCTGATACAATTAAGGTTGGTGTTTTACACTCATTATCTGGAACAATGGCAATTTCAGAAACTACATTAAAAGATACAGTTTTAATGTTAATTGATGAACAAAATAAAAAAGGTGGAGTTTTAGGAAAAAAACTAGAACCTGTTGTAGTTGATCCAGCTTCAAACTGGCCTTTATTTGCTGAAAAAATGAGAGGTCTTTTAACTAAAGATAAAGTTGATGTAACATTTGGTTGTTGGACATCAGTATCAAGAAAATCTGTTCTTCCGGTAATTGAAGAGTTAAATGGTCTATTATTCTACCCTGTACAATATGAAGGTGAAGAATCTTCTAAAAATGTATTTTATACAGGTGCTTCACCAAACCAACAAGCTATTCCAGCAGTTGATTATTTAATGAACGAAATTGGTGTTAAAAGATGGGTTCTTGCCGGAACTGATTACGTTTACCCAAGAACAACTAATAAAATTTTAGAATCATACTTAAAAGCTAAAGGTGTTGCAGCTGAAGATATTATGATTAACTATACTCCTTTTGGTCACTCTGATTGGCAATCAATTGTATCTGATGTTAAGAAATTTGGATCTGCTGGTAAAAAAACTGCAGTTGTTTCTACAATTAACGGTGATGCAAACGTTCCTTTCTATAAAGAATTAGGTAACCAAGGTATTTCTGCTGAAGATATCCCTGTTGTTGCATTTTCTGTTGGCGAAGAGGAACTTTCTGGACTTGATACTAAACCACTTGTTGGTCATTTAGCTGCGTGGAATTACTTCCAAAGTGCAGAGGCTGATGTAAATGATGAGTTTATTAAATCTTGGAAAGCATATACTAAGAACCCTAAAAGAGTTACAAATGACCCAATGGAAGCTACTTATATTGGATTCAAACTATGGGTACAAGCTGTTGAAAAAGCTGGCACAACTAATGTTGATAAAGTAAGTGATGCAATTATTGGTCTTTCTGTTCCAAACCTTACTGGAGGAACGGCAACAATGCTTAAAAATCACCATTTAACTAAACCAGTACTTATTGGAGAAATTCAAGAAGATGGTCAGTTTGAAACTGTATGGCAAACTGAAGGTGAAGTTGCTGGAGATGCTTGGTCAGATTTCTTACCATCATCAAAAGATACAATCTCTGATTGGACTAAACCTGTTAACTGTGGTAACTACAATACAGTAACTAAAAAATGTTCTGGTCAAAACTACTAATTATAAATGACATAAAAGAAGAGAGGATTTTCTTCTCTTCTTATTCAAATCTAACTTAGGATTATTAAATGAAATCAAACTTTTTAAAAATAATCTTTCTTAATTTATTATTCATCTCATCACTTTTTGCAAATAGTTTTGAAGAAGATATTAACAAACTGAAAACAAATAGTTTAAAAGCTAAACAAGAAGTTGTTAATGAAATTACAGAAAAATATATTACAGATGAAAGAACAAATATTCTTTTATCAAAAATGCTTAAAGGTGAACTTTTTTATACAAAAGATAATGGAACTTTTGTTGTGTTAGAAAAAAAAGATGGAAGTATTTATAATACTAAAACTTTTTTAGAAAATAAAACACTTGAACCTATGAAAAAAACATTGCTTAAAAAAGTAAAAACAAACAATAAATTAAGAAGTGTTATAAAAACAAAACTAGCGGAAATGAATCTATTTTCTCAGGATATAGATAAAAGATTAAGGTCTGCAAAAAACATCTTGTTAAATGTATCTATAGAATTTGAGCCAATTATAGATAAAGCTTTAGGAATAGAAACTGACTCTTCTGTAAAAGAAAAATTATTAGAAGCAAAGACTATTTTAAGAGCACAAAATCTCTCAGGTGAAGAACAAATAATAGCAGTAAAAGAGTTAAGTGATTTTATTTCTTCAAAGTCTCTTTCTACTTTAAAAGAGATTTCTACTACTTCTACAAATAGTGAAGAGTTAAAAAAAGTTGCTTTTAAATCAATTATTTCAGTCGAAACTACAAGGTCATATTATGCAGTTGTTGAAAAAGCATTTTTTGGGCTAAGTTTAGGTTCTGTTTTATTACTTGCAGCTATTGGATTAGCTATTACTTTTGGGGTTATGAAAGTAATTAATATGGCCCATGGTGAAATGATGATGATTGGAGCATATACAACATATACCCTACAACAAATCATGCCAAATTTAATAGAGTATTCAATTTTAATAGCAATCCCTGCTGCATTTATTGTAAGTGGAATAGTTGGAATTATAATTGAAAGACTTGTTATTAGACATTTATATGGAAGACCTTTAGAAACTCTTCTAGCAACATTTGGTATTAGTTTAATTTTACAACAAATAGTAAGAACTATTTATTCTCCATTAAATCAAGAAGTAAAAACACCTTCTTGGATGAGTGGTGCTTTAGAAGTTAATAGTGCCTTGTCTTTAACGTATAACAGATTATACATTATTGTATTTGCATTGATTGTATTTGCAAGTATTTTATTACTTTTAAATAAAACATCTTTAGGATTAAAAGTACGAGCTGTAACTCAAAATAGACAGATGGCACAAGCTATGGGTATCAAAACTTCTTGGATAGATGCCATGACTTTTGGATTAGGTTCAGGAATAGCTGGAATTGCAGGTGTTGCACTTTCTCAAATTACAAATGTAGGACCAAACCTTGGACAAGCGTATATCGTAGATAGTTTCATGGTTGTCGTATTTGGTGGAGTGGGTAACCTTTGGGGAACACTTATTGGTGCAATTACACTCGGTGAGATTAATAAATTTATTGAACCAGTAGCTGGAGCAGTCCTTGCAAAAGTTATCATACTTGTATTTATCATTTTATTTATACAAAAAAGACCTAGAGGATTATTTCCTCAAAAGGGTCGAGATGCACAGGATTAGATAATGGAAACTACAATGAAAAAAACAAAACAAAAAAGAAAACCAATAATATTACAAATATTAGAAAAAGATAGAGGAGGTAAAATAGTTTTATCTATTTTAGCTCTTGTCGTTGCTTATGTTTCATTTGCAAATCTTTTTATAAGTCCTGACTCTGCATTTTATATTTCGACATATACAGTGACTCTTTTAGGAAAATATTTAGCTTTTGCCTTACTTGCACTTGCACTTGATTTAGTTTGGGGATATATTGGAATTCTTAGTCTTGGACATGGAGCATTTTTTGCACTTGGTGGTTATGCTATGGGTATGTACTTAATGCGTCAAATTGGGGATAGAGGTGTTTATGGAAATGCAGATCTACCAGACTTTATGGTTTTTATGAATCTTAAAGAGCTACCATGGTTTTGGTATGGATTTGATAATCCTATTTTCACACTTATAATGATTATGTTTGTACCTGCTTTATTAGCATTTGTATTTGGATATCTAGCATTTAGATCAAGAGTAACAGGTGTTTACCTTTCTATTATTACTCAAGCTATGACGTATGCACTTATGTTGGCTTTTTTTAGAAATGATATGGGATTTGGTGGAAATAATGGGCTTACAGATTTTAAAGACCTTCTTGGTTTTAATTTATCAGAAGATAGTACAAGAATAGGATTACTTATAATTTCATTTCTAGCATTGTTTATTGGGTATTTAGTTGCCAGATTTATAATGAATTCTAGACTTGGTCGTGTATGTATTGCTATTCGTGATGGAGAGAGTAGAACAAGATTTATTGGATACAGAGTTGAACAATACAAGTTATTTATTTTTATAGTTAGTGCTGCTATGGCTGGAGTTGCAGGAGCTTTATATGTACCTCAGGTTGGGATTATTAACCCTGGAGTATTTTCTCCATTATTTTCAATTGAACTTGTAATTTGGGTTGCAATTGGAGGAAGAGGGACTTTATATGGGGCTATTGTTGGAGCCTTTATTGTAAATTATGCAAGTACTTATTTTACATCTGCTTTACCAGAAGTATGGTTATACGCACTTGGTGGACTTTTTGTTGTTGTAACACTATTTTTACCAAAAGGTGTAGTTGGATTAATTTCTTCAATAAAATTAAATAAAAAAGTTGAAGGTGAGGGTGCAAATGTTACTGCTTAAACATGAAAATGAAGAAAATATAGGTGACTTAAAAAGAGGAGATAGAATTCTCTATTTAGATGATGTTACTGTAAGTTTTGATGGATTTAAGGCTCTAAACTCTTTGTCTTTACATATTGAATATGAAGAACTTAGATGTATTATTGGTGCAAATGGTGCAGGAAAATCAACTATGATGGATGTAATTACTGGTAAAACTAGACCAGACCATGGTCATGTAGTATTTGGACAAGCAGTTGATTTACTTCAAATGGATGAACCAACTATTGCCGAGATTGGTATTGGTAGAAAATTTCAAAAACCAACAGTATTTGAAGGACATAGTGTATTTGAAAATCTTGAACTTGCAATGAAAGATGATAAGAGATTTTTTAAAACTCTGTTTGCAAAAATGAGTGGAGAACAAAAAGATAAAATCGAAAAAACTATGAATTTAATTGGACTAAAAGATTTTTATAAAACGGAAGCTGGAATTTTATCACATGGTCAAAAACAATGGCTAGAAATTGGAATGCTTTTAATGCAAGATCCCAAACTATTACTTGTAGATGAGCCAGTTGCGGGTATGACTCCGGGAGAAGTTGAAAAAACAGGACAGATTTTAACTGACCTTTCAAAAAATCATTCTGTAGTCGTGGTTGAACATGATATGGAATTTATTCGAAGTATTGCAAAAAAGGTAACCGTTTTACATGAAGGTTCTGTTTTAGCAGAAGGTTCTATGAAAGATGTTCAAGAGAATGAAAAAGTAAGAAAAGTATATTTAGGAGAGTAGGGATTATGATTAAAGTAGAAAATTTAAATCAGTATTATGGTCAAAGTCATACTCTTTGGGATTTGAGTCTAGAGATAAAAACTGCCAGATGTACTTGTCTTATGGGAAGAAATGGAGTTGGTAAAACAACATTGACAAAGGCTATTATGGGATTAGTTCCTATAAAAGATGGACAGATTATTTATGATGGAAAAGATATCTCAAGACTTGGGAGCGAAAAAAGAGCTGCCCTTGGAATTGGTTATGTTCCTCAAGGAAGGGAAATATTTTCACAGCTAACTGTAAAAGAAAATCTAGAGATTGGTTTACTTGGTAATAGGAATGGATTAAAGAGTGTCCCTGATAAAATATATGAATTATTCCCAGTTTTAAAAGAGATGTTAAAAAGAAAAGGTGGTGACCTTTCCGGTGGACAACAACAGCAATTAGCAATTGCAAGAGCTTTATGTTTAGAACCGAAGTTATTAATACTTGATGAGCCATCAGAAGGGATACAACCAAATATCGTACAACAAATTGGAAGAGTAATTGATTATCTTACTAAAGAAGAGAAAATTACTGTAATCCTAGTTGAACAGAAGTTGCCATTTGCAAGAAAACATGGAGATGACTTTTTCTTAATTGAAAGAGGACGAGTTGTAGCAAATGGAGAAATTGAAAACTTAAATGATGAAATAGTAGAACAGTATTTATCAGTATAAATGAGTATATCTTTTGGTTTTAAAAACAATACTTTTTCGCTAAATAGATTAAATCTTCCTAGTCGTTATTTTTATTTTTATGATAGTGAGAACTATATAAAACTGTTAAGTATTGGTGAGGGGATTTTCCCTAAAGATAGATTAAAAACAAATATGGAGTTAATAAATTCAAGCTGTATCGTCACAACAGAGTCCGCAACTAAGGTTTACCCTTCAAAAAAAGAGTTTGGAATAAACTATATAAATGTAAATTTGAAAAATTCGAACTTTGAGTTTTTAAATGATGAACTTATTTTGTATAAAGATTCTAAATTACTACAAATACTTAGGTTTAAAGCAGATGAGAGTTCAACTTTTTTTTACAGTGATATTTTAACACAAGGTAGAAGTTACGAACACTTTGACTTTGATACGATGCTTTTACGAAATAAGTTTTTTATTGATGAAAGTTTAGAATATTTGGAAAACTTTGAAGTTAAAGGTTTAGATCTTAAAGATTATATAAAAAGACACAAAAATAAGAACTATATATATTTAAAAGTCTATATAAAAACTAAACAAAATGGTCATTTTTTAAACACCTTGCACAAAGCTGGATTTGACTCCTTTTGTTATACTAAAAATAAAGAAATGATAATAGGTTCTGTTAGTTCTTCTAATATGATAACAGTAAAAAAGAAACAGAAAGAACTATGGAATCTTTATAGAAAAGAATTAGAAAAAAAAGAATTTAATCTAGGAAAACAATAATTTATAAGAGAGGTTAATGTCAATGTTATTAACAAATCGTGAACAAGAAAAATTGATGATTTATACAGCTTCAAAATTAGCATATGAAAGAAAAGAGAGAGGTTTAAAACTAAATTTCCCGGAATCAGTTGCAATTATTAGCTCATTTATACTTGAAGGTGCTAGAGATGGTAGAAGTGTTAGTGAATTAATGGTAAGTGCTACAAAAGTCTTAAAATCTGAAGATGTAATGGATGGTGTTGCTTCTATGATGCATATGGTACAAACTGAAGCTACCTTTGATGATGGAACAAAACTAGTAACGGTACATAACCCAATACCTTTTAAGCCAAGTGATATTACACCTGGTGAGTATTTTATTGATGAAGGTGAAATAGAATTAAATATAGATAATGAAAGTATTACTATTGAAATAGAAAATATAGGAGATAGACCAATTCAAGTTGGTTCACATTATCACTTTTTTGAAACCAATGCATTTTTAGATTTTGATAGAAAAAAAGCATACGGAAAAAGATTGAATATATCTTCTGGAACATCTGTTAGATTTGAGCCAGGTTCAAAAAAAGAAATCTCACTTGTTGACTTTAAAGGTAAGAGATATATTGCTGGATTTAATGGATTAGTAAATGGTTATTTAGATGAAGAAGAAACAAAAGAAAAAGCTATGCAGAATTTAGAAACTTTTTTAGGGAGCAGATAATGAAAATTTCAAAAGAAAAATATGCTTCAATGTATGGACCAACTACAGGAGATAGATTTAGATTAGCGGATACAGAGCTTATTGCAAAAGTTGAAAAAGATTATACACTTTATGGTGAAGAGAGTAAATTTGGTGGTGGCAAAACTATTAGAGATGGAATGAGCCAATCTCCACTTGCAGTAGATGTTGCAGATTTAATAATTACGAATGCAACAATCATTGACTACACAGGCATTTACAAAGCTGATATTGGAATAAAGAATGGAAAAATATCTGCTATTGGTAAAAGTGGGAATCCATACAATTGTGATGGAATAACTGAGGGTTTAGAAATTGGAGCTAACACTGAAATATTATCAGCAGAAGGTAAAATTATAACTGCTGGTGGAATTGATGCACACATTCATTTTATTTCCCCCGGACAAATTGATGAAGCATTAGCCAGTGGTATTACAACTATGATTGGTGGAGGAACGGGACCAAATACTGGTACAAATGCTACAACTTGCACTCCAGGTGAATTTCATATACATAAAATGATTGAAGCTGTTGATGATTTACCTTTAAACTTTGGATTCATGGGAAAAGGAAATAGTTCAAGTTATGAGGCATTAAAAGTTCAAGTTGAAGCAGGAGCCATGGGACTTAAACTTCATGAAGATTGGGGAACTACACCAAATGCTGTTGATACTTGTCTAAAAGTTGCGGATGACTTAGATGTTCAAGTTGCTATTCATACTGATACTTTAAATGAATCAGGATTTGTAGATAATACAGTAAATGCATTTGCAGGTAGAACTATTCATACTTTCCATAGTGAAGGAGCTGGAGGAGGACATGCTCCAGATATTATGAAAGTTGCTGGATTAGAGAATATATTACCTTCTTCAACAAATCCAACATTACCATATACAAAAAATACAATAGAAGAGCATCTTGATATGCTTATGGTTTGTCATCATCTAAGTCCAAAAATTCCTGAAGATGTGAGTTTTGCAGAATCTAGAATTAGAGGTAAAACTATTGCAGCAGAAGATGTCTTACATGATATTGGTGCAATATCTATGACAAGTTCTGATTCTCAAGCTATGGGAAGAGTTGGAGAAGTTGTTATTAGAACATGGCAAGTTGCAGATTCTATGAAGAAACAAAGAGGGGCTTTAGATTTAGATGATGAACTTTGTGATAATGAAAGAATAAAAAGATATATCGCTAAATATACTATTAATCCTGCAATAGCTTGTGGAATAAATGAGCATGTAGGAAGTGTAGAAGTTGGAAAAATGGCAGACTTGATTTTATGGACTCCTGCATTTTTTGGAGTGAAACCAGAAATTATTATAAAAGGTGGTTTTATTGCACTTAGTATGATGGGTGATTCAAATGCCTCTATCCCAACTCCTGAACCAAATATGTATAGACCAATGTTTGGGAGTTTAGGAAAAGCAGCTGCAAAAACTAGTGCCATTTTTGTATCACAAGCTTCCCTAGATTGTGGAGTTGAAAATAAACTTGATATAAATAAAGAAATAATAGCTGTTAAAAATACAAGAGATATTTCAAAAAAAGATATGAAGTTAAATGATTTTATTGGGGATATTGAAGTTGACCCTGAAACATATGATGTAAAAGTAAATGGTGAGACTATAGAATCAAACTATATGACTGAGCTTCCTATGGCAAAAAAATACTTCTTATTTTAGGATTTATAATGATAAAAAAAATTACTAGTATTAAAAGAGATATCGAGTATAGTGATAGTGTTGAACTTGACTGGTTTGATATGCAAAAACCAAATCTAAGTGCAATATCAAATGAAGGTATAGAGTTTATTATAAAAGCTAAATATACTCATCTTCATGAAGATGATATTTTAGAATGTGAAGATGGTTATAAGATTAAGATTTTAAAATCAGAAGATACTCTTTTCACTTTAAAATTTAATGATCATATGACTTTTGCAAGAATTGCATATGAAATAGGAAATCGTCATCAACCTGTTTGTATTGAAGATTATAAAATCACTATTTTAGATGATATTTCAACATTTGATATTATAAAAAGTTGCGAGTTAATTGATAAAGTAGAAGTAAAAAAAAGTAGAGGTATTTTCAAACCGAATGGAAATGCTCATCACTCGCACTAAGAATCAACAATGAATAATGCAAAAGCACTCAGTAGGTTTATACAGATACTTGATGGAGTTTTTCCTTCAGGTGCGTTTGTACATTCATTTGGTTTAGAACCCCATATTGTTTTAGATATTGTAAATGATAAAAAGAGTTTAAAAGAATTTCTCGAGAATATAATAGTAGACCAATACCAAAAATTAGAATTTGTAGTAGTTAAAAAAGTATTTAAACTTTTAGAAGAAGATAAATTAAAATTTATTGTAAAAGAAGATATTAAATATGCTTCAATGGTAAATTATGAATATGCAAAAGCATCAAAAGATTTGGGTGAAAACTATTTAAAGCATATAAATTTTGATATTAAAAAAGACATTATAAAAAAATATTTCCAGAAAGTAAAAGATAGAAAAAGTGTAGGAAATGAACTTTTTATTTTAAGTGCCTATGCCTTTGAACTTGATTTGGATATTGATACCTTCTTATTGCTTTGGTGTAAAAAAAATTTAATAAATATTGCAAGTGCAAGTCTTAAAATATCAAGAATAAGACCCTCAGAAATACAACAGATCTTGTTTGAATTCGATGAGGTATTAGAAAAATCAATTAAAAATAGTTCTAAAAATATTAGTAACTTTAACCCTCTCTTTGAAGAGGTAATTTTTAGCCACTTAAATTTAGAACCAAAAATGTTTGTAACATAAAAGAAATTAGGAATTTAAAATGAGTATTAAAGTAGGAATTGCAGGACCTGTAGGAAGTGGAAAAACTTCAATAATAGAAAAGTTAACAAATATGTTAAAGGATGAATATACCTTAGGTATTGTTACTAATGATATCTATACTACGGAAGATGCAAACTATTTAAAAAATAAACTAGATTTAAATAGTGAACAGATAATAGGTGTTGAAACTGGTGGTTGTCCGCACACTGCAATAAGAGATGATATCTCTATGAATCAAAAAGCAGTTGAAGAATTAGAAGAAAAATTTAATCCTGATATCATCTTTGTAGAAAGTGGTGGAGATAATCTCTCTGCAACATTTTCATATGAGTTAGTTGATTATTATTTATATGTTATTGATGTAGCACAAGGAGGAGATATCCCGCGAAAAAAAGGTGCTGGATTACTTTTTTCTGATTTATTAGTTATAAATAAAACAGATTTGTCTCCTTATGTAAATGTTGATTTAGAACAAATGAAAGAAGATGTTAAAAATAATAGAAAAAATAAACCAAGTCTTTTTTTAACTAATAAAAATGAAGAGAGTTTCGAAAAATTAAAAGAGTGGATTCTTGCACTATTATAGATAAGGATAAAATAGTTAAATAAATCCTTCTTTTAAACCTTCTTACCGATTAATTATATTCTTGAAGATATTAATAATATTTATGTATAATCTATAGATAATATTTTGTATTGTGAGTATAATATAATGGATATAAAGAATCTTCTCAATAATAGTAAAATAATTTTTTTGTCTCATGGTGGACTACTTACTCAATCTCTTATTGCCGATATGACTGAATCTTTAGAAAAAGAAACAGAATTTAATAATTTAAATATGGGGATATCAAGTAATATTTATACAATTTTTATTGAACTATCACAAAATATTTTGAATTATTCTAAAAAACATAATGAAGTTGACCCTGATGATTTAATAGTTGTTGGAAAAGATTCATCTGAACACTATTATACCTTTAGTCAAAATATAATCACAAAAGAAGATAAAGAAAAAATAGAACTAAAACTTCTAGAAATAATTAGTCTTGATAGAATTAAAATTAAGAAAAGATATAAAGAATTAAGACGAAGTGGTAAAAATATGCATAAAAAAGGTGGGGGAATTGGATTTTATGAAATTGCAAAGAGGTGCAATGAAATAAAATATCAATTTGTTGAAACTGAAGGAAATATGTATTATTTCTATTTTATGGCTATAACGGATGTTAATAAATAGTTACATACTGTTTAGTTTTTTAAAAATTAAAAAAATATGAGGATGAATAGTAATGAAAGTTCTTAGGAATATATTTATGTATCCTGGATTGTTTTTTTTAGCTTTACATACTTTTTCACTTTTTTCTGGAATTAAACATTTTACATTTAGATTTTCATCTTCTAAATTTACTTATGAGGATAATATCGACGGTATTTATTTTGGTTTAACTTTAATAGTAATTGCAATTATCCTAGATATAGCTGAAAATAGATCAAAAGCTCAAATATGTAATAAAGAAATAAAACCTAAAGATAAAGTTGATGATTTGATAGATTTTTACGAAGAATTAAATTAATAAGAAAAATAAAATCACTTTTTTTTAGCATAAATCCCCTATAATCACTTATCAAATTTAAGGCTTTTTTTGAACGAGTTTATTACTAATAATTCCACTTCTAATTTTTATAATCATTTCACAAAACTTCTACATGAATGTGACTCTTTTATTTTTAATGTTGCATTTATAAATTTCTCAGGGCTTCAGTTATTGTTAGATTCTTTGGATTATTGTCAAAAGAAGAATATCAAAGGTAAAGTTCTTACTTCAACGTATTTAAATTTTACAGAAGCAAAAGCTTTAGAACGATTAAGAGCGTTTGATAATATTGAATTGAAAATATTTGATTCATCTGAAAAGAATATTGGTTTTCATGCAAAAACTTACATCTTTGGATTTAAAGATGAATATAAAATATTACTTGGTTCTTCAAATATAACAGCAAGTGCTTTTAAAACAAATATTGAATGGAATATAAAAAATGTTTCAAAAAAAGATGATATATTTTTAAAAGAGATATTAAAAGAGTTTGATTCACTTTGGCAAAATTCTTTTTTTGTGGATGACGATTTTTTAGATACTTATAAAAACTTTCAGGCTTCACAAAAAATAGAACAGTTTAAATATAAAAAAGAGTTCAGTGTCAATTCTATGCAAAAGAGTGCTTTAGAAAGATTAGAATTCTTACGAGAAAAAGGTGAGAAAAAAGCCCTAGCTATTGCTGCAACTGGTACAGGAAAAACTTTTCTTTGTGCTTTTGATGTGAAAAAATATAGACCTAAAAAAGTGCTCTTTATAGTTCATAGAGAAAATATACTATTAAAAGCAAAACAGACTTTTGAATCTATTATTCATGATTTTTCTTGTGGTTTATATACTGGAAATAAAAAAGAAGAGTCTAAAGATTATATCTTTGCAACTATACAAACACTTAGTTCAAACTATGAGAATTTTAAAGAAAATGAATTTGATTACATTATTATAGATGAGGCTCATCATATTACAAGTCCTAGTTACAAAAAAATATGTGAATACTTTACTCCAAAGTTCTTGCTAGGCCTCACTGCAACACCAAATAGAACTGACAATGAGTCAATATATGAAATCTTTGATGATAATATTGCTTGTGATATAAGATTAAATGATGCCCTTGAATATAACCTTGTTTCATCTTTCCATTACTATGGAATAAGTGATATTTCTAGTATAGATTATGAAGGTGTTGATTTAACAAAAATATCTGAACTTGCAAAACTTCTTATGGTAAATAGAAGAGTTGATTATATAATTGAAAAAATGAATTTTTATGGATACTCTGGATTGAAAAGAAAAGTGTTAGGATTTTGTGCATCCAAAGAACATGCTTTATTTATGAGTGAAGAGTTTAATAAAAGAGGAATACCTTCTGCTTCTTTACTAAGTGATGATTCTATACAAAAAAGAGAAAACACCATTGAAAAACTAGAAGATGAAAGTGATAGTTTGGAAGTAATTTTTACAGTTGATATTTTCAATGAGGGAGTGGATATCCCTTCTATAAATACTGTTCTTCTTTTAAGACCTACAAATTCTCCTATCATATTTATTCAACAGCTAGGACGTGGATTACGAAAGTATAAAAATAAAGAGTTTTTGACACTGCTTGATTTCATTGGTAATCATAATAAAGCCTATCTGATTGCTCTAGCTTTAGTTGGAAATAAAGCAATAGATAAAGAGAGTATAAAAATATCTCTTTTAAACAATTTTGCAAATATTGACAATGCATTTATTCAAATGGATAAGATATCAAAACAAAGAATTTTAGAACAAATAGATAGTGAAAACTTTAATACTTTAAAGTATTTAAAAGAACAATACTTTGATTTTAAATCAAATATAGGCAATAAGATTCCGAGTCTTTGTGATTTCATATCCCATGATGAATTGATTTCTCCTCTTGTGTTTATAAGTGAATCAAAATCATATGTAGAATTTTTGGCAAAAGTAGAAAAAACTGAAGATTTAAAAACTTTATGTACTGATGAGAATTTTATAAAAGCAATTAGATTTATGCAATCACTTTTCCCTATAAAAAGAATTTATGAATTTGTGATATTAAAATATTTGCTTGATAATGACTCTTGTGATATAACACAGGCTAAGAGCTTATTAGATAAATATTTAGAAAAAGTTTGTGAAGATACTATTTATCATAGTTTTGAGTATTTAAATCAAAACTATTTTGATTCAGGACAGATAAATAGATATTTAAAATTGCTTGATTTAAAAGATGGAAAACTAGAAAAAACAAAAGAGTTTAAACAAACACTTGAAAAAAAAGAATACAAAGAGGTTTTTGAAGATAGTATAAATTATGCAATTGTAACTTATGAAAAAGATTTTGGAATAAAAGATTTTGGATCACCATTTTTAAAATTATATGAAAAATACAATATGTTAAATATTGCACAACTTTGTAATTTTAATAAGATTCATTCTTCCTTTAGAGGAAGTGGATTTTTAAAATTTAAAGATGAATTCTTTTTATTTATAACTTTGGAAAAAGATAAGTTTTCAAAAGCTTCGAATTATTATAATGCTTTTCTTTCTAAAGAGCTTTTTACATATTCTAGTAAGCCAGGTCATTCTCAAGAGAAGGGTGATGGTGAAAAACTTATTCAGAACAGAAAATATGGAGTAAAACTTCATATTTTTGTTAGAAAGTCTTCACATGTAGATAAGAAAGTACAAAGATTTATCTATTTAGGTCTTGCAAATACGCAAAATTATAAAAACAATAAACCAATTGATTTAGAACTAAAGTTAGAAAATGTTTTAAATGATAAACTCTATGAAGAGTTTACAAAAATAGTCTAGGAAAATATTCATGCTATCGATTTTTAATAATGCCCCAACTTATATGACAGTTTTTACAATATATATTTTTTTTCTTCCTTTCTTCTTTTTATTAAGTATTTTACTAGCTAAAAGAAAGAAGATAAAATTACATTTTATCTCTCAAACTTTTCTTCTTGGAGTAACTTTACTTTTTATTTTATATTTTGAGATAATGATTAGAATCTATGGGGGATTTTTAGATTTTGCAAAAGATAGTTTTATTCCATATAGTTTTTTAGTTAGTTTTTTAATTTTCCATATTATTTTATCTTCAAGTTCATTAGGTGGTTGGATATATCTTTATATTAGTTCTTTAAAAGCTATCAATAAAAAAAATAGAAGCTCTTTTAATAAAATAAAGCATAAGAAAATTGGAATAGCTATTTTTATTGCCTTAACTATTAGTTCAATTACAGGTATATTTATATATTTCTTTTTATTTTTTAAATTTTAACTATTTTTTTTAAAACTTTTTCAAAATCACCTATAATAATATTTTCAACAGAACATGCAATCATAAGATTTACTGGATGATCAAAATCTTCAATCATTTTTCCATGTAAGTCACAAAAAGTATCTCCATGAGCTAATTTTTCGTCTCTAGGAAATTGTTCTAAATAAGTAGTTTTCCTATAAAGGTAACCATAGACTTTTTTACCAAGTGCTGATGCATATCCACATTCCCATATTGTTCCACTGTCACTTTCTTTCCCTCTAAAAGAATTTAAGTTAGCAACTACAATATCACATTCATCTATTAAGTTTTTATTTGCTTCAAAAATATCTTTAGCAATTTTTTGTTTAGGCTGATCAAAATCAATTACATTATCAAGGGGATATAGCCCTTCAAATCCATACTTCTTACAAAGCTCAACATATCTTTTTCCAATTTCTATAGAGTCTTTTTCAAAAACATCTGGCCCTGCTATATATATTTTTTGCATACTGACTCCATTACTTTTTTTTACCATAGTTTATTTTATTACCTTTTTCATCAAAAAGAGGATACTTTTTTTCATTTAATTTCATTTTTTCAGTTATTGCTTCTTCTAGATTTATATCTAGTTTCATACACATTCTAATAAGATAAACAGCAATATCTGCTATTTCTTGTTTTGCATGTTCTTTTTTATCATCACTTAGATTATTAGCTTGTTCCAATTCTAACCATTGGAATATTTCTAAAAGTTCAGATGCTTCTACACTTAAAGCCATTGATAAATTTTTTGGATTGTGGAATTTATCCCAATCTCTTTGTTCTGAAAAGTCTTTTATAATTGTTTGAATTTTTTGCATATTCATGTTAAACCTCTTTGAATGATAAACTATTATATAATACCAAAATTTCAAAAAAGATAAATATATGATTAAAAGAGAATTTATACAAAAACACAAAGCATTAGATTTTAGGTTTTACCAAAATATCGATGATTTTGTAGTTGAAGAACAACCAATAAAGTTTGCAGGTCGTGGAAATTTCATTATTGCTAAAATCAAAAAAAAGGGTTTAGGTACTTGGGATTTAATTGAAAGCTTAGCAAATGGCTTACAAATCTATGAAAATGAGTTAGGTTATGCAGGTTTAAAAGATAAAAATGCAACTACAACACAATATATTTCTATTCCAAAAAAGTATTCAAAAGATTTAAAAAAATTTAGACATAATAAAATAGAAATATTAGAAACTACACTTCATGGAACAAAACTGAATATTGGTGATTTAGAGGGAAATAGATTTGAAATAAATCTTCATGATGTAAAAATTGAAGATGTTGGAAAGATTGAAAAACTTTTAAAACAAATTTCAAAAATAGGGATGCCAAACTATTTTGGTTTTCAAAGATTCGGTCACGAAAGTGAAGAAAACTTAGAAAAAGCAAGAAAATATATTTATGAAGATTTAATTATTAAAGATAAGAAGTTATCTAAGATGTTAGTATCTGCATATCAAAGTGATTTTTTTAATAAATGGTTAGTTACTAGATTAAGAAGTTCTCCAGAAACTTTTAAAGCAGTAAACGGAGATGTTTTTAGAGATTACTCAAAAGACAGGTTTTTTACACCAAAAAATTTAACAGAGATTATTCTAAAAGATTTTGAAGATAAAAAGATAGTTCCTACAGGATTACTTCCTGGACGTCAAGCTTTTAGAAGTATAAATGATGCACGAGTCATTGAAGAGCAATTTGATGATACATATATTCAAGAAAAAGGCTACCGACGAGATGCTATTGTTTATCCAAAAGATATCTTTGTTCAGTATCATAAAGAGACAAATAAATGTAAAGTAAAATTTACACTTCCTAAAGGCTCATATGCCACAGTTTTAATTGAAAATATAATGAATAGGAATCTAAAAGCTTAGATTCTTATTTATTCTTTAATATATAAATAGAGTTTACTAATAAAGTAAATAATATAATAGCTCCTCCAACAAAAGTACTATTTTCAGGAACTTCTTTTAATACAAACCAAACCCATACTGGGGCCATGACGGTTTCTATAATCATTAATAACCCAACTTCACTTGCTGGAAGCTGCTTTGTTCCAATACCAATTAAAACTCTAGCAATTGGTGAAATAAATGTTCCTGCAATTAAAAGTATTACTAATGTATGATAATCAAGAATAAAACTATTTACAAAAAAGAATGACACTACGGCCGTTGTTAATCCCGCAAAGGAAGTGATCGTAAATCTATTTACTTGTTTATATTTTGATAGGATTACAAAGGCTAGTGCAAAAAGGTTTGTACATATTAATGCATAAATATTTCCTAGAAAATCTCCTGTACCTAATTGTGATGAAAAAATTACAAATAAACCTAAGAATATAAAAAAAGATGAAATAATTATATTTTTTCTAATCTTTTCTTTATTAATAAAATAAGAATATAAAGCAGAAAAAAGTGGTGTTGATGCAATAATCATTACGGTATTTGCAACAGTTGTTGTTTTAATTGCACTTATAAAGAAAATATTTGATAAACCTAATAATCCACCACATATAAGAATAGGAACTAATCCTTCCTTATATAGATTAATTGTACTTTTCTTTTTTGTTGTAAATAAAATTATATTTATGCTCAAAAACATAAAAATACCAATATAAAAGGCAAAAGAAACTGCTTCAATTGTTGTAAGTTTTATAAATAATGACTCTAAACTTATCATCAGTACGCCAAGTGAAGTAATTAATAAAGCTTTAAAATGTGTGTTGTTTTTCATAATAAATCCATAAACATAAAATATATGTGAAATATATCTAAAGTATATTTAAAATTAAATTTATATTAATTAGAATATAATATTTGAAATATATCTTTAATGGATTAAAAATGAGAAATAAACTAAAAAGAGCAAAAAATAAAACAATGACAGAACAAGTTTATGAAAAACTTGAAGATCTTATTGTTTTTTGTGAAATAGAACCCGGGACAGTTTTAACAGAAGCAGAAATATCTGAAATGGTTGGCGCAGGTCGTACTCCAGTTCGAGAAGCATTGCGTATGTTAGCAAATGAATCTTTAGTAAATGTTTCTAGAATCGGTATTTTAATTCCTGAAATGAGTGGGTCTACTCAATTACAGTTATTAGAAGTAAGACGTGCTATATTAAAACTTTGTGTTGAAAAAGCTATTAATAGATTAACTGAATTGGATAAGAAAGCTCTTCAAGAATTATTAGATGTAGTTGATACACAAGATGATGTTGAATTCCTCCATTGGTTAAAACTAAGACATAAAGTCTTAGCTAAGTGTTCAAAAAACCAATTCATATATGAAGAACTTAGAAATGTACAAGGGCTATCTCACAGGTTTTGGTATTTTTATGCAAAAAAAGATGACCATCAAGATGGAAAAAGACTACATAAACATATATTAGAAGCTGTTTTAGAAGAAAATAAAGAAAAAGCAATAGTAGCAGTAGATGCTCTTTTAGATTATCTAGAAGAATTTACTAGGATACATTCTATATAATAAAAGCCCTAATATTAATTTAGGGCATCACTAAAAATAAAATCTAATAGTTAAATCATATAAATATATACAATCATTATTATACTGAATAATGTTGATATAACATTCACTATATACATAGAATATATCTTAAGTATATTTTAAGATTAAACTATATATACTTTCATTATATAAACTTAAAAAAGGATTAGATATGTTAAGAAATAAGTTATTAGGCACTGCGTGTGCATTACTTTTAAGTACTGTTAGTTTAAGTGCTGAGACGTGGAAATTTGCAAGTGAAGAGGCTAAAAAAGATGTTCAAGATATTTATGCACAAGAGTTTGCTAAAGTAGTAAAAGAAGAATCTAATGGAGATATCAAGGTTAGAATCTATTATTACGGACAACTTGGTGGAGAAAATGATATTGTTGAATTAACATCAAATGGTTCAATTCAATTCGTATCTGTTGGAACTGGTCACTTAGGTTCATATGTACCTGAAGTTCAATCAATTTCAATTCCATATGTTTTAACTAATAATGAAGATGCAGCTTATGAAGTATTAACTACAAGTAAAACTATTTATAATGATTTAGCTCCAAAGTTCAAAAAAGCTAACTTGAAACTATTATCAATGATTAGTGAGGGTGAAATGGCATGGGGTGCAAATAAACCAATTAGAACTCCAGAAGATTTTGCAGGTCAAAAAATCAGAACATTTACATCTACAATTCCTGTAGAAACTTATAAAGCATTTGGTGCAGTTCCAACTCCATTATCATGGGGAGAGGTTTACTCTTCATTACAATTAGGAACAGTTGATGGTATGGTTAATCCAATGTATTTTATTTATAATGCTAAATGGCACATGGTTCAAAAATATATTATGTTCCCAGGTCAACAACCATATATTGGAACAATTTCAACTAATGCAAAATGGTTTGATAAACAAACACCAGCTAAACAAGCAATAATCAATAAAGCAATTAAAGCAGCAAATAAAGCAGCCTTTATTTACCAAAAGAAAATCAACAAAGAAAATACTGCAAAAATGTTAGAAGAAAATAAAGAGTTAAAGCTTATTACTTTAACAACTGAAGAAAGAGCAAAATTTAAAGAAATTAGTAAATCTTTACATGGAACTTTCTTAGATGTTGTAGCTAATGCTTATCCAGATGGGAAAAAAGAAAATGCTAAAAAAGATGCTAAAAAAATCTTAAATAATTTAATCCAAGAAGTAAAAGACGCAGAAAGTAGACACTAAATAAAAGGCCCCTTCGGGGGCACTTCTTAAGGATAAAAGATGGAAATAAAAGTAATACATAGTGAATTTAACAATACAATTTCTCATAATGGAAAAGTAGGTTTAATACTTCTTGCAACAGATCAAATTACATTATATGAATTTGATGCAATATTAAAAGATACAGGAGTTTTATGTTTCCCTTCACGGGTAATGATGGACTCAGTTGAATTAACACCTGAAGTTTTAATGGCAATTAAAGATGAGTTAGCAAGTGCTGCTAATACAATTCTTCCTGGATTAACACTAGACGTTGCTGCTTTATCTTGTACATCAGCTTCTATGACAATCGGTGAAGATGAAGTTGCAAGAATTATTAAACAAAGTGATTCAAAAAGAGAAATAAAAGAAGTTACAAATCCATATACAGCAATTAAAAGTGCATGTGAGTTTTTAAATATAAATGAGTTAGGAATAATTACTCCATATAGTATTGAAGTAACAGATGGAATAATAGAAGGAATGCAACCAAATATCAAAACTATTAGTGCTGCAACATTTAATAATCCAAATGATAATCAAGTTCCAAGTATTACACCAGAATCTATAAAAGATGCAGTAATCCAAATGGCAAAAGATGAAAAAATAAAAACAATTTTTGTTTCTTGTACAAATTTAAATATTTGTAGATATATAGATGAGTTAGAAGAAATTACGGGAAAAACAGTTTTAACAAGTAACCAAGTTATGGCTTGGGATATTCTAAGATTAGCGAAGTATCAAAACCCTATTTTAGGCTTTGGTTCACTCTTAAAGAAAGAGAGATAATATGAAAGAATTTTTTAGAAAACTAAATTCCATTACAGCAAAATTAGAAAAGGCACTTTTGTCTTTATCTATTTTGTTAATGATGATTAATACAACTGCAAACGCTTTAGGAAGATATGTTTTTAATCAAAGTATATATTTTTCAGAAGAGCTAAATCAGTTTTTAATGGTATCAGTTACATTCATAGGGCTTGCCTATGCAGTTAGAAATGGAAGAAACATTAGAATGACTGCGATATACGATTCTCTATCACACAAAAAGAAAAAGTTTTTGATGATTATTATTGCAATTACAACTTCAATGTTAATGTTCTTATTAGCTTATGAAGCTTATTCATATGTGATGCAATTAAAAGAGATTAATAGATTAAGTCCAGCTCTTCAACTACCAGTGTATTTAGTATATATGATTGTACCAATAGGCTTTTTTATGGCGGGGTTACAGTTTCTTATCCGATTTATTCAAAACTTATTACACGATGAGATTTATCTATCTTATGATGTTATTGAAGAAAAAGACTGTGACTCAACGATAGGAGATCAAGCATGTTAGAATTTTTTCAAAATGTAATAAATGGTGAGCTTGATGTTTATGTAATTACTTTTACTCTTTTAACTGTAATGGTAATACTTCTGTTTTTAAGTTTTCCAATGGTTGTGCCTTTAACAGTTGCAACAATAGTTGGCTTTTTACATTTTTCAGATTTACCTCTTGAAAATATAATTCAGCAAATGATCACAGGTATTACACCCAATGCTTTAATAGCAATTCCAATGTTTATTTTTGCAGCAGATATTATGACCCGTGGACATGCGGCAACAAGGCTACTTGATTTAATTGAAGTATTCCTTGGTCACTACCGAGGTGGATTACCAATTACGACTTGTATTTCATGTACGCTTTTTGGTTCAGTTTCTGGTTCAACTCAAGCAACTGTTGTTTCTGTTGGAACAATTATGAGACCAAAGTTACTAAAAGCTGGGTATAAAGATTCGTTTATTCTAGGACTTATTATTAATGCAAGTGATATAGCTTGGTTAATTCCACCTAGTATCGGTCTTATTTTATATGGTGTTTTAGCAAATGCAAATATTGCTGAATTATTCATTGCTGGAATTGGTCCAGGACTTATTTTAGCTGGTTTATTTTCTGTATATTGTTATATTTATTCAGTATATCACCAAGCAGAAATTACATTATCACCAAGGGCAGATTGGCCAAAAAGAATTAAAGCAATTAAAAATTCTATTTTACCAATGGGATTCCCAGTACTTATTGTTGGTGGAATTTATAGTGGAGCATTTACTCCAACAGAAGCAGCTGCATTCTCAGTATTATATGCGATTATTTTAGAAGTAGTAATATATAAAAAACTGGGACTTAAAGATTTAATTGACTCATCACTAAGTACTGGTCTTATTACAGCAGTAGTATTTATACTTGTAGGTGCAGGACAAGCATTTTCTTGGTATATCTCATTTGAAATGATTCCACAAGAATTACTTGGAGCACTTGATTTAGAAAATGCAAGTCCTGAGTTTATACTGTTTGTTATCTCATTAGCATTTGTAATTGGATGTATGTTTGTTGATTCAATTGTGGTATTACTAATTTTGACACCAGTATTTATGCCAATTATTGATTCTTCTGGACTTGATCCAGTTTTAGTAGGAGTTGTAATTACTTTACAAATGGCAGTTGGTTCCGCTACACCACCATTTGGATGTGATATTTTTACAGCAATTGCAGTATTTAAAAAATCATATCTAGAAGTAATAAGTGGAATTTTACCATTCTTCTTAATCTTAATGTTGATGTCAGCGATTTTAATATTCTTCCCTGATTCAGCTTTATTCTTAAGAGATATAGCATTTGATAAGTAAATAAGAAAATAAAAATAAAATTAACTATGAAGGAATTTAAAATGATAAAAAATTATGAGAAATATTTAGATAATACTAACTTTTTTGACAATACAAAAAATTGTATAAAAGGGGAATATGAACACCAAGACATCTTGAGTTTAGAGGCATTTGAAAAAGCGAAAAAAGAAATTACATCTTGGGACGAGTACAAAGTTACTCCATTAGTAGAACTTGATGATTTAGCTAAGCAAACAGGTGTTGCAAAATTATATTACAAAAATGAGCACTATAGATTTTCTTTAAAAAGTTTTAAAGCACTAGGTGGTGCATATGCTGTGGCAAACTTACTAATTGAAAAATTAAAAGATGCAGGAATTGATGCTAATTCTAATGATTTATTAGCTGGAACATATAGTGATATTACAAATAAAATAACAGTTTCTTGTGCAACAGATGGTAACCATGGAAAATCAGTAGCATGGGGAGCTTCAATCTTTGGATGTAATTGTGAAATATTTATTCATAATCATGTAAGTGTTAGTAGAGAAGAAGAGATTGCAAAATATGGTGCAAATGTAAATAGAGTAAATGGAAACTATGATGACTCTGTTCATGTTGCAGCAGTTACAGCTGAAAAAAATGGATACTTTACTGTTTCTGATACTTCATATGAAGGTTATACTTCTGTACCAAAAGACGTAATGCAAGGTTATACAATAATGGTTGATGAAGCCTTAAAACAAATGGGTGAAAAACCAACACATGTATTTTTACAAGGTGGAGTTGGTGGAATGGCAGCCGCGGTTGCTTCATTTATTTTAGAGACTTACGGGAAGAAATCACCACTTTTTATAATGATTGAACCAAATAATGCTGATTGTTTACTTCAAAGTGCAAAAGCTGGAAAACCTACAGTTGTACATGGTGATTTAGACACTGTAATGGCTGGACTTTCTTGTGGTGAAGTTTCTTTATTAGCTTGGAAAATATTAGAAGATAAAACTCAAGGATTCTTTTCTATCCCTGATGAACCAATTGCTGAGGTTATGAAATATTTAGCAACTTTAGGTGTTGTTGCAGGTGAATCAGCAGTTGCTGGATTAGCAGGATTTAATATTATTCAACACTCTAAAAGATATAGAGAGGCATTAAATATTGATTCAAATTCAAAGATACTATTTTTAGGAACAGAAGGTGATACTGATTCTGTTGTATATGAAAAAATGGTTGGTAAAACTTCATCTGAGGTTCTTAAAAAGGCTTAATTATGGAAAAGATATTTGAAGGTATTCCTTTTGAGGAAATTAAACAAAGAGCAGAATTTTATAAAGAAGATATTTATAAATTCACAAGAGATTTAGTTAGATGTCCAGGAGGTTCAGGTGATGAATCTCTTGCTGCAAAATGTACTATTGATGAATTGAAAAAGCTTGGATTTAATAAAATAGATATTGACCCAATGGGAAATATTCTAGCTTATATAGGAACTGGTAAACATCTTATTGCAATGGATGGACACTTAGATGTAGTTGGTGTTGGAAACCTTGATAACTGGAACTATGATCCTTATGAAGGATATGAAGATGAAGAAAAAATCATAGGTCGAGGAACTACAGATATGAAAGGTGCAATTGCATCTATTGTATATGCTGCGAAGATTATTACTGATTTAGATATTAAAGATGATTTTACACTTTTAGTATCGGCGTCTGTTGCAGAAGAAGATTGTGATGGATTATCTTGGAAGTATATGATTGAAGAGCAAAATATCAGACCAGAGTTTGTACTTTTAGCGGAACCAAGTGATGGTAAGATTTGTAGAGCACAAAAAGGACGAATGGAAATATCTGTAAGTACTTATGGGACATCTGCACATGGTTCAATCCCTCATACTGGTGATAATGCGATTTATAAAATGTCAGGAATTTTAACAGAGTTAAGAGCTTTAAATGAAAACTTACTAGTAGATGATTTATTAGGGAAAGGTTGTTTAACAGTTTCTGAGATTAGCTCAACATCACCATCACGTTGTGCGGTATCTGATTCTTGTACGATTTCAATTGATAGACGTTTAACTTGGGGTGAAAAACCTGAAGATGCCTTACAAGAAATTAGAAACTTACCAGCAGTTAAAATGGCTGATGCAGATGTTTCTATTTATAATTATGATGAGCCCTCATATACAGGTTTAGAGTATGGACAAGAGTGTTCATTTAAACCATGGAAAATGGAAGAAAAACATGATGTTACTCAAAGTGTAGCAAATGCTTATAAAAATCTATTTGGAAAAGAAGCTGTGATTGATATTTGGCCATTCTCGACAAATGGTGTTTCAATTATGGGAGAACATAATATTCCAGTAATCGGATATGGACCAGGTGAACTAAAATTTGCCCATGCTCCAAATGAAGAGGTAAAAAAAGCAGACCTAATTTTATGTGCTGCCCTATATGCAGCAATTCCATCAGTTTATGTGAGAATGTTAGAAGGTAAGTAATATGTTAGTTGCACCAAAAAGAGGCTTCTTAGAAGCAGAATATAAAAACAGATTAGCAAAAATTCAAAAACTTATGTTTGATGAAAGAATGGATGCTATTTTATTAACAACGCAAGTAGATATTGAATATTATACAGGCTTTAAAACACAGTTTTTTGAGAGTCCAACAAGACCTTGGTTTGTTTTAATTCCTTTAAATGATAAACCAAAAGCTATTATTCCAGTAATTGGTCAAAGTGGAATGGAAGGCACTTGGATAGATGATATTCAAACATGGGTATCTCCCAATCCTGAAGATGAAGGTATTTCTTTATTAACGGATACTATTTTATCTTTAATGAAAAAATATAAAGTTTTAGGTCTGCCTCAAGGACATGAAAGTAGTCTTAGAATGCCTATTTCTGATTATAATAAATTACTGGCAAATTTAGATGGTATAGAGATCAAAGATGCAACAAATATTTTAAGATATGTAAGATATGTAAAGTCTTCAGCTGAGATTGAAAAGATTTTATATGTATGTCAACTTGCGTCTCAGGGTTTTGAAGATTTACCAAATCTTTTAAAAGTAGGTGAAAGTGAAAGAGAAAACTGTCAAAGGTTTAAAAATCATTTATTAACACTTGGTGTTGATGATTTTCCTTATTTAATTGCAGGTTCTGGTCAAGGTGGTTATGGTTCCATTATTATGGGACCGGGTGAAAGGATTTTAGAAAATGGTGATATTTTTATCATTGATACAGGTTGTGTTTATGATAGCTATTTCTGTGATTTTGACAGAAATTATGCTTTTGGCTACGCAAGCGATGAATCAAAAAGAGCTTATGAAGTAGTGTTTAATGCTACAAATAAGGGCTTTGAAGCTTGTCAAGTAGGGAATACTACAAGTGATATTTTTAATGCAATGAATAAAGTAATGCAAGATGGTGGAGCATTAGGAAATAGTGTAGGAAGATTAGGACATGGTTTAGGAATGCAACTTACAGAATGGCCTTCAAATACAATAAACGATAATACAATTTTAGAAGAGGGTGTTGTAATTACTTTAGAACCAGGGATGGAATATCTTCAAGGAAAAGAGATGGTACATGAAGAAAATGTACTTATCACTAAAGATGGACCTGTTTGGTTATCTAGACGGGCAGAAAAAGAACTGCCAATAATTTTATAAAACAAGTGCTTTAACACTTGTTTTATATTTTGTGTTTTAAAGATTAATATATAAAATATCATCCTCAATTTTACTTTCATATACATTAGTACATCCAGAATCATTTCCTAGTGCCTCACCTGAAGATAAATCAATATCCCAATTGTGTAAAGGACAAGTAACTACCTTTCCATGTACAAGTCCTTCACTTAGTTTTCCTTGTTTATGTGGGCAGATGTTGTTGATTGCAAAAATTGAACCATCTTTTGTTTTAAATAAAGCAATTTCTTCTTTGCCTATAACTACTTTTCTTGAACCCATTGAAGGAATTTCCTCTGTTGCTACTACTTTAATCCAAGTTGCCATTATACTGTTTCCTTCGCTTCATAATTTGGTAAATTTTCTGTATCAATTACAATTGGATTAAACTCTTTTGTAAATCCATCTTCAATTGCTTTTGCCCAAGGGTCAACTTGTGCAGATTTTTGTGATTCGTCAAATGAAGCAGCGTACATTTCTCTTTTTTCATCATCAAATAGAATCTCTTTTACATATTCTAATCCAACTCTTTCAATCCAATGAGCAGTTCTTTCTAAATAGTATGCATCTTCTCTGTAGAATTGCATATATGCTTTTACCATTTCGAAAAGTTGTTCATCAGTTTCTACTTTACACAAGAAGTCAGTAACTCTAACTTTGATACCACCATTACCTGCTACATGGATTTCCCATCCTGAATCAACACCAATGATTCCGAAGTCTTTAATTGTGGCTTCCGCGCAGTTTCTTGGACATCCAGATACTGCAATCTTATATTTATGTGGTGTCCATGAACCCCATGTTAATTTTTCAATATCTACACCCATTTGCATAGCATCTTGAGTTCCAAATCTACACCATTGGTTACCAACACAAGTTTTAACTGTTCTAAGACCTTTTGCATAGGCTTGACCAGATACAAAACCTGCGTCATTTAAGTCTTTCCACATAGGTTCTAATTGTTCTTTTTTAACACCTAACATATCAAGTCTTTGACCACCTGTAAATTTAACTGTTGGAACATCATATTTAACAGCAATATCTGCCATATCTTTTAGCTCTTGAGGTGAAGTTAATCCTCCCCAAATTCTGGGAACTACTGAATATGTTCCATCTTTTTGAATGTTTGCAAATACTCTATCATTTACTAAAGCACTTCTTTTATCATTTTTGTATTTATCATCATTGTATTTAACTAATAAATAGTAGTTGATTGCTGGTCTACATTTAGTACAACCATCATCTGTTTTCCAATCAAGTTTTTTAAATACTTCATATACATTGTTAAAATCATTTGTGTTTATAGTCTCTTTTATTTCTTTATGTCCAACATCACAACAATCACAAATACCTTCAACTGTGTCATTATATTCATCACCTAAAGTATTTACTAAAATCTGTTCAACTAATCCTAAACAAGAACCACAAGAAGCTCCTGCTTTTGTACAAGTTTTTACATCACCTAAAGTTTTTAAGTCGTTATCTCTGATACCTGATACTACTTGACCTTTAGTAATTCCATTACAACCACAAACTTCTTCATCATCACTCATTGCATTTACATCGTTTCCACCATGTCCTGCATCTCCAGAAAGAATCGATTTACCAAAAAGTATTTTTGTTCTTAAATCTGAAATATCCGTGTGTTCTTTTAGAAGTTTTAAATACCAAGAAGCATCAGCTGTATCGCCATATAAAACAATACCAATGATTTTATTATCGTATATTACAAGCTTTTTATAAACACCAACTTTTTCATCAAGTAAGATAAGTTCTTCAGTTGTTTCATCACCTAAATAATCACCAGCAGAGAATAAATCAACACCAGAAATTTTAAGTCTTGTAGAAAGTGTTGAACCACTATATCCTTCAACATCTTTCCCTGCTAATTTTTTAGCTAATACTTTTGCTTGTTCGTAAAGTGGAGCAACTAATCCGTAAGTATTTCCTTTATGTTCTACACACTCTCCAATTGCAAAAATTGAGTCATCACTTGTATTCATAAAGTCATCAACTAAAATACCTTTTTTAGTATCTAGTTCTGCATCTTTTGCTAGGTCTGTATTTGGAATAATTCCAGTTGCAAAAACAACGATATTTGAACTTACAGTTTCTCCATCAGTAAAACTTACGCTTTCAACAGTGTCTTTTCCTGTGATTTCTTCAATAGTAGTATTTAGTTTAAATTCTATTCCATATGATTCAAGGTTTTTTTGTAAAAGTCTTCCACCTGTAGTATCAAGTTGTTGAGATAGAATAGAGCCACTTCTATGTACTAAAATAGTTTTAATATTATGCATAGCAATACCATATGCAGCTTCAAGACCAAGTAGTCCACCACCCACAACTACGGCAGTTTTATCTTTATCAATTGTATCAATGATAGTATCAACATCTTGTTTTGTTCTAAATGCAATAACGTTGTTTAAATTGCTTCCTATTGTTTTAGGAACAAAAGGATTTGAACCAGTAGCAATTAGAAGTTTGTCATATGAAACTTCTTTTCCACTTTCACTTTTAATTGTTTTATTTTCTTTATTTATAGATGTAACTTTATCACCTTTATGTAAAGCAACGTTGTGTTCATCATACCAAGATTGGTGATTAATAATTGTATCTTCGAAAGTTTTTTCTTGTGATAAAATATATGAAAGCATGATTCTATTATAGTTTACATATGGCTCTTCACCAAAAACTGTAATATCATATTTATCTTTTGTAATATCTAATAAATCTTCAACTGTTCGAAGACCACTCATTCCATTTCCAATTACTACTAATTTTTCTTTCACGGTTTGTCCTTCAATTTCTTATGTAATAATTATTGCAGAAATGGAAAGATTATGAGGAGTGAAAGTGTATATAAAATATTCAATAAGCTTAATTTTGAATTAAAATTAGTAGATTTATGAAAAATGTAAGTCTATTAATAAGCTTTATAGCTTAATTTTACATTAAATTATAAAAAATGAAAGAGTGTTAGATTCTTACTTGCCACTCTTCTAAATTTGCTGCTCTTTCTTCGATTGTAGAATTATCCCATTCTTCAAGTCCAGATGTTTTTTCATAAACTTGTTGTGCTAATTCTTCGGCAGTATCTGCCCAGTTTATAACATCTTCTTCAACTTTTAGGTTGTATCCACCGTATGGTGCAGAAGAGATAAAGAATTTTCCAAAGGGTGATTTAAAATAGTATTGCATAGTATTCCTAATTTTTTAATACTAGAATTTTAACAGAAGGTAGGTTAAGAAGAATTTCTTAACCTACCTATTTTTTGAGTATTTAGTATTTCTTGTACTAGCTGTGTCTCATTTCTCATTACCATATGCTCCAACTCCCCAGCAATTTCTTTCTCTTCCATTTTAATCCCCTCTGGAACTTTAACACTATGAAGTTGTACCGCACACTGTTTATAATTTGGTTCAAAAGATTTTGGGTCAAAGTCTGCGATGGTAATTGTATTTATTAGTTGTTCATTATAATGAAATGGAACAAATACAGAACCAGGTCTTACATTTTGTGATTCTCTTACTATGATATCTTTTATTTTCCCTCTTGCAGAAGAAATATCCATTCTATCTCCACTTTTTACTTCTAATTTTAAAGCATCTTTTGGATTAATTTCAATCCATGCTTCTGGTGCTAGGGCATTTAATATTGAGATAGTTTTTGTTTTTGTTCTTGTATGCCATTGTTCAACAGTACGTCCTGTGTTTAACATAAGAGGGAAGTCTCCATTTTCTGATTCTACTAGTGGTAACCAATCAAGGGCTAAAAGTAAAGCTTTTCCATCTGGAGTATTACAAGGCATATCTTCACTATATAACCTTGACGTTCCTTCTGGATTATTAGTATTACATGGCCATTGGATTCCTCCAAGTTTTTCTATTAAAGAGTAACTCATTCCTGTATAATCACACAGTCTTCCATCACTTAACTTTTTCCATTCATTAAATGCATCAACTGGTTCTTTCCAGTTTGGATATAGTTTTTCTTGAAGGCCAAAATATTTTGAAAACTCTAGAACAATGTCAAAGTCACTTTTTGTTTCACCTAATGGTTCGACAGCTTTTCTTGCATAGTTACATCTTCTTTCACTATTTGTATAAGTTCCTTCTTTTTCACTCCACGTAGCAGCTGAAAATACAACATCTGCTTTCATTGCAGTTTCACTTTGGAAAGCATCTTGTACTACAAGTAAATCTAGTTTCCTTAGAGCTTTTCTTAGTTTATTTTGATCAGGAAAAGATACTAGAGGGTTAGTTGCAACAAGCCATAAGGCTTTTATTTCACCTTTCTCTATAGCATCTATAATTTGAGGATATGAGTAACCACGTGCAGTTGGTACATCTTCTACTGGAAGATTTACGATATTTGCATAATCTTGTCTATCACTTTCGCTGGCGAAATTTCTATATCCAGGTATTGAAGAAGTAAATCCTGTTTCTCTTGTACCCATTGCATTACACTGACCTGTAATAGAAAGTGCAGTTGCACCTTTTCTTCCAAGGTTACCTGTAATAAGTGCCAAGTTACAAATAGCACTTACCGTATCTGTACCAATTGAACTTTGGTTTACTCCCATAGTCCAAGCTGACATAGCAGCTGGAGATTTTGCATAAACTTTTGCTAGTTGATATAAGTCTTTTACCTCTATTCCCGTAATTTGCGCAACATCTTGAGGTTTGTAGTTAGCCATAATATGCTTTCTAAATTCTTTATATCCTGTTGTTCTTTCTTGTATGAATTTTTCATTTTCCCAACCTTGTTCTAAAATGATGTGACAAAGACCATTCATTAAAGCTAAATCACTTCTAGGTTTTATTGGTACAAAAATATCAGCCATTTTTGCAGTTTTTGAAAATCTCGGGTCAATTACAATAATAGTTGGTTTCTTTCCTGTTATTTTCTCGTTTTTTGCAATATGAAGTTTCAAAATAGGGTGGTTATCAGCAATATTTGCACCAATTAAAACTATAGTATCTGCATATGAGAAGTCTTCATAACAACCAACTGGTCCATCACTTCCAAAAGTTTGTTTATATCCCATAACTGCGCTTGCCATACAAAGTGTTGTATTTCCATCGTAGTTATTTGTTTTAAGACCCATTTGAACAAACTTACCAAGAGTATAAAACTCTTCAGTTAGAAGTTGTCCTGTAGAGATACAAGCAACTGCTTTATTCCCATATTTCACTTGAATATCTTTAAATTTATCAGAGGTAGTTTTAAAAACTTCATCCCAAGAAGAATCAATAAGTTGTCCTTCTTTTCGAATCTGTGGTTTTGTAAATCTATTATCACTTTGAACCATTTCATGTTCAGATAAACCTTTAGGACAAAGTGTTCCTTTATTTACTGGATGTGCAGGGTCACCTTTTGTATATGTAGGTTTACCATTTTGTACTCCAATATATAATCCACATCCAACCCCACAATATCCACAAGTAGAACGAACCCAAGAAGTTGGAGCTTTCTCTTTTGCTACTTTCCCAAATAGTTTATCATCTACTAAAGAGTATTTATCATTTTTTATATCTACACCTAGAAAGTTTTTAATTTTATTAATCATGATCTTTGATTCCCCGCAAAAAAGTTACCTGCTAGTCCTTGTGCAACTGCAGTTTTATAAAATAGAAGTCTTGAAATAATCTCACTAGAAAATGAAACAACAATTGCAAGACCTAATACAAATACTGTATCTGGATAATTGCCAGCTGCTAAAAGTAACATAGCAAATAGTGGTAAGGCTAGTGCTCCAATATATAAAGACATTTCTCTATATTCATTGTATTTTTTAAAATGCTCTTCATATAAAGTTTTAGTCTTATTTAATTGATAGAAGTGTTTATTATCTTCATCTAGATATTTATAAAAATCGTTTTGATTAGTAAACTCTTTGTATTGGAAGAAAGAGATAAAAAGTGCAATAGGTATAACAACACTTGCACTTGAATAGTGACCATTTAATACTAAAATAAATCCTATTAATAAAATTCCAATATATGAAACATTGAAGAATATATTTGTTGTCTCTTTTTTATTCCAAGATGGTCTTGCTTTTATTCTATAAATCATAGATTGTGCATAGATTCCAAAAAGTCCAATTGCTAAAACAGCTACTTCAATTATAAATCTAAATACTTGATTAAATTCAAAAAAGAAAATAGGAAGAAGAAGTGTTAATCCTCCTGCGTATAGTCCAAGAGCTAATGCCTCTCTACTTAACCATGAAGTCTTGATATTTTTCATAGCAGTATAAGCTAATATTGGACGACCTAAATGTAGTGCAGAAAGGGGTAAGCCAATAGCTGCTGGAATAAAGATTGCAAGAAGCATCCAGATATTTGGCATTGCTAGTTTAAATCCAAGTAAGTTTGCAAATTCACCTGCAACTAGGGCAGTAAATCCACCAACAGAGATTTGTGTTAAAACTGTCATAAATACTAAAGGCCATTCTGAATGATTTGGTTTTACAATATGTGCATCAGCTGGAATTACTTTTTCTTTCTCTTCATCAATTGTATATCTAGTGGTTGGTTTAGTGATTTCTGTATCAGGAAGATGAGGTGCAATACCTTCTTTTTCTAATCCTTCATTTAACCATTCTTGAGTATTTACAACTTCAATTTCAATTGCTCCTGCGGGACAAGCTTGTACACATGCAGGTGTTTGACCAATATCCAATTTATCATGACACATATGACATTTTGTAACTATTCCACGGTCAGCATTAAATGTTGGAACCTCATAAGGACAATTCCAAGTACAGTATTGACATCCAATACAAGTATCATCATCATGAAAAACTATTCCATTATCAAATTTTATATATGATTCTGTCGGACAACCTTTTAAACATTCTGGATCAATACAGTGATTACAAGACATAGAGTTAAAGTGATTTGAAACATTTGGAAAGATACCACTTTGAGTTTCACCAACTCTTCTCCATTTTGTATCTGAAGGATTATTGTTTTGTTCATTACAAGCTACTTCACAACAGTGACATCCTACACAGGCTGTTGCATCGAAGTGAAATCTATATTGTTCACCTTCTTTTGGCTTTGGAATATCAATATTATAGTTACCACATTGCATACCTGTGTCGGCTTTATGATTTAAAAAACTTTCTAATGGTGTTTCTTCATTTATACTCATTTTTAGTATCCTATCTTTTCTTGAATCTGTTCTATTGTAAGTTGTGATAAAACCCTTGAGTCAAAACTTTCAAAAGTTTCTTCTTCAAGTCTTTCTTCTTTGTATATTGTTAGTAGTTCTTTTACTATTTTTTGTGCAGTTTTAAGCGGAGTTACTTTGTATAAAACTCTAGCTTCCAAAATAGAAGTTGAAGCTTTCCCACCTATGAATATTTTTACACCATCACAAGTTTTACCTTCTTTATCTTTTGCTTTTGCACCTTCAAACCCAATGTCTGCAACACCATGAATACCGCATCCTTTTGGACATGCTGACCAATACATTCTTACTTTCGCATTTTCTAATGGAACTTCATTTTGTAAAAAGTTTGCCATTTCAATTGCATCAGGTTTATTATCAATTGTTCCAAAAGAACAAACATCTCTTCCTGAACATGCAATTAGGTTGTTAAAATAAACATTGTGAAAAGTTGAATATTTATTATAGATTGATGATTGTTTTATTAGATTTATATTTTCATCTTTTGTGATTAAATAAAAACTTTGTTCATATGTTAGTCTGATTTTTGAGTCAGTTAATCTTGCAGTATTTGCAATTTTTTCCAAATCTGTACCTGAAAATATTCCTGAGGGAATACCAACATGTACAGCAGTGAAATCATCTTTTAATTTAATAGTAGAATTATTATCAAGTTTGAATTCTTTTCTAACTTGTAATACTCCAGCTTCGGGTAAATGAAGTTCTGATTTTATTTTTATTTCATTTGCAAATTCTTCAACACCCACTGCATCAAGAAGAAAGATAAGTCTATTTTTATTTCTATTATCTTTAAATCCATACTCTTTAAAAATGTCTACAATAGTTTTAAATACAGTTTTTACTTGTTCTGGTTTAATAAAAAGGTTCAAATCTTTTGCTTGAACTCCAACTTTTCCACCAAGGTAAAGGTTAAATCCATAGGTATCGTCTTTTTTTGCTAATGCAAAACCACAGTCATTTCCAAATACATTACATGTATTTATTTCATCTCCTAAAATAGAGACATTAAACTTTCTTGGAAGTGTTCCTAAATATTCTTCTTTGTTTAAAAAAACTTCTTGTATTTCTTTTAGTATTGGCATAGTATCTATTTTAGAAGTTTTTGAAAATCCATCTAATGCAGATGTTACAACTCCTCTAAAATTATCACCTGCAGTTTGAAAAGTTGTAATTTTTGATTCTTCTAACTCTTTTAAAATAGCCGGTAATTCATGAAAATTTAAGTATCTAAGTTCTATTTGAGCACGTGTTGTAATATCTATATAATCATTAGCATATTTTTTTGCAACTTGAGATATTTTAACTGCTTGGTCTATATTTAATTGACCTCCAGTAATTCTTAATCTGATTGTAAAATTATCAGAATTTCCTTTGTCATAAATACCAAAACATTTTAATAAATGTTTGGTTTCAGCTTCACCTATTTGGTCTTCGTATGTTCCTTTACAGATTTCTTCAAAGTGATTAAAAAAATCTAGAGCTGATCTTTTTGCTTTTAGTTTCTCTATTTTATTGATTTTTTTATTTCTTAAATTGAAAGTACCTTCTATAAGATTCATGTTCTACTCCAAGTGATTTTATAAGGAGTATTTTATCAATAATTTAATGTAGAATTAAAGTTAAACTATATAAAAAATATACAATTTGTAGATTAATAAATATATGATATAGAGTTTTATGTAAAATTAAGAATTGATTTTTTCTATTCTTACCGCACTATGATTATAATCTGGTTGTAATGAATCTTTATCAAGTAAATCATTTGTTAGATAATTGACGTCCCTATTACTTACCGGAATGAAAATTGTGTCTTCTCTAATATTTTCAGTAATGAGAACTTTTGATTTGATTTCTCCTCTAATTGAGATTACTTTTATGATTTCATCGTTTTCAAGTGCTAATTTTTTTGCATTAGTTGGATTGATTTCACAAAAATCTAAATCTTTAAATTTTAGTAAGGTTTTTGGAAGATTAGTTTTTGTTCCACTATGCCATTGGTCTCTGGTTCTTCCGGTTACTAATATAAGCGGATATTTTAAACTTGTTTTCTCACTCATTAGTTTATTTTGTACAAAATGAAGATTAGCTTTTTTATTTTTTGTGAAAAATTCTTTTTTTGAAACAATATCTTTCCCCCAAACAAATGGTTCATTTGATAAGTCATCATAATTTGCTTTATGCATATCCATATGACTTGAGAGTTTTGTCATCTCTTGGTACTCTTGAAAAATCTCTTTGGATGATTCAAAATTAAAGGCATCTTTGAATCCAAGTTTTTGTGCTATGAGTTGAAAAATCTCCCAATCAGGTTTACAGTCAATAGATGTTCTTGTTAATTTCTCTTGTTTTGTAATTGTTCTATCTAAGTTTGTTTGTGTTCCTTCTTTCTCTCCCCAAGGAGCAGCTGGAAGTTTAATATGTGCGAAATTGGATGTTTCAGAATTATCATATGCATTTATTTCTATTACTGTAGGTATCTTTTTGATCAACCTTTCTACTTTATTTCTATTTGGAAGATGATAAACAGGGTCTGTATGGCAAATAACAAGGACGTCAAGTTTTGCACTTAGCATTTGTGTTGCAGTAAGCCCTGGCTTATTATCTATTTTATTAGTATCCCAAAATTGTGAAACTTTTTTTATAGATTCTTTTTCAAAACCCATATGCACGGCAAGCATAGTTGAAAGGCCACCAACTTCTCTTCCTCCCATAGCATTAGGTTGTCCTGTAAGTGAAAAGGGACCGTTTCCTTCTTTATAAATCTTTCCACTAAGAAGATGTGTGTTTATTAAAGCTAAATTTTTATCTACTCCTTGAACTGATTGGTTTAGTCCCATTGTCCATGCTGAGATTATATTTTCACTATCTTTATATATCTCCCAAAACTCTTCAAATTGCTCTTTTGAAAGACCTGTTCTTTTAAGCATTTTAGTTGCAGGAACTCTTTTAAATTTATTCCTTAGAAGTTCATAGTTATTTACATTTTCTTCAATAAATTTTTCATCAACTAAATTTTCTTCTATAATTCTTTTTGACACTAGATTAAAAAAATCTATATCACTTCCAACTTTTAAAGGAAGATATAAATCTGCAATCTTTGCTGTATCTGTAAGTCTTGGGTCAAGAACAATTATCTTTAGACCTTTTTTCTTAGCTTTTTTGATATTATTGTGAAAAACAACATGAGCTTCAGCAGTATTTGCACCAGCTAAAATTAGAAGGTTCGCTTTAAATATATCTTCCATTCTAACTGGAACAAAATCTATTCCAAAGGCTTTTTTATGGGCAACAACAGCACTTGACATACATGTTCTACTATTTGTATCTACATTATTTGTGCCTAAAAATCCTTTTACTAATTTATTTGCTATATAATAATCTTCAGTTAATAGTTGTCCTGATAAATAGAATCCAATTTTATCACTGTTTGTAGTTTTGATTTTTTTGGCTATTACATCTATTGCATTATCCCAAGAAGTGATTTTAAGTTCGTCATGAAGTGATTCTCTTATATGCGGACGTAATAATCTTGTAGGAGTTTGAATACTTAGAAGCTCAGAAACTCCTTTTGAACAAACTTTTCCTTCATTTATTGGATAAACTACATCTCCTCTTAGTTTATCTTCCTCAAATTCTAATCCACAACCAACACCACAATATCCACAAACTGACTTTATCATTAAAGAATCCTATATATATTTATAGGAGTCATTATATATAAAATTAATGTAAAGTTAAGAATTAATTGTCTAAAAGATAAACAATTATGAAGTTTTTATCCACATAATAAAGTTAAGTATTAAAAGAAAATAAAAACCAAATTTATAAAACTTCAAAGGATCTCTTTGTAATAAAGGAGTATTTTTATTAAAAAATGGTTTTACTTTATTTGGGTTTTCAACTTCGTAGTTCATCAAAGTATAATTTTCATATCGTAAGTTTTCATCTGCACTAATAGCTCTTAAGACTATACTTTCTAACCAGTTAGGAATATTGTTGTTGTAATTTCTTGGCAGTTTTGCTTTTTTAAATGTAGGATTCTGAAATGGTTCAATCTCCCCGTAAGGAAATTTTCCTGTTAAACTTTCGTATAGAGTAACTCCTATAGAAAATATTTCTGTTTTCTCATTAATAAAGGCATCTTTAAATCTCTCTGGTGCTAAATATGATGGGGTTCCAGCTTTGTTATTTATAGAGTAAACTTCTGTAATAGAACCAAAATCAATGATTTTAAAAATTCTTTTTCCATCACGTTCTATCACAATAATATTTTCAGGTTTTATATCTCCATGTACTAAATCATATTTTAATAGATACTGGCTCATACTAAGTAATGTTTTTGCTAAAACTATTGATTCATCAATTGATAAATGTCTTTTTTTGAGATATTGTTTTAGAGTAATACCATCAAGTTTTGTCATGAGGTAATATCGTGCAGTCCTATTTTTAGGAACAACACTTTTTGGAAAGAAACCTGCTTTTAACCTTTTAGCATTCCAAACTTCTTTTACATATAAATCTAAAATATCTGGATTATCGATTGCTTCAGTAGGAGCAAATTTGATAACATATTCAATGCCTTTTTTTTCACAAATCCAAGTTCTATTATTTTGAATTAATGATAATTTAAGTCTATATCCATCAATTTCATCACCCTTTTTTAACTTTTCTGGAATATCTAAAGAGAGTTGTTTTAGTTTTGATACTTCATCAATATCAAGAATATCAATCACAATAGCAGATGTATCATCTGGAAGATTATCTTCCATTAGTTTACTAGCTTTTTTTACAAGAGGAGTTGCTCCATTTCTCATATGTTGTGATAACATATCATTACTCATGAGAGAATATAACCCATCACTACATAAAAGAATAGAGTCATCTTTTTGTATATTATTTTCAAAATAGAAAATTTCTACATCATCATTTATTCCTATGGCATTTGATAGAACACTTTCCATACCTTCTTCATTATGGTCAAATGATAGTTGTTTTAGCTCTTCATCTCTTTTTATATATATACGACTATCTCCAACATTTGCGCCATATAGTCTATTTTCATCGATTACTACAATTGTTAAAGTTGTTACAAGCTCTGGTCTTTCGTATTGATCAATTGATTCTTTATATAGAATTGAGTTGATAGATTTGATAAAAGTTTTAATAGATTTTTCGATACTCCAAGCAACAGGTCTATTTTTAAAGTTATTAATTAAATGAGTAGTAACTCTTTTTGCAGCTTCTGCCCCAGCTTGTGCGGAGCCAACACCATCGCAAAGTACGGCAACAGTTATATTTTCTGATACTTTAATATCATAAAAGTCATCACCTGTTAGTTCAGCTCTTTTTGCTAATACAAATCCCGTTGCTCTAATATTACTTTTACTCAAACTAATAATCCTTCTATTATGTATAGATATATCTAAATTAAAATTTCATTGAACCCTTAATTTAAATATAAAAAGAGACTCTTTCATTAAGAGCTCTTTTTATAAACTTTTTAGATTCTACCACCAGCTTGAACACCCCAAGTTGTTCTCCATCTAGTTTTTACTAAACTAATTCCTGAAATTGCAAGTATAACTACACATGCAAAAATTAGGAAACCAGTTGTATACCCATCAAATGCACCTTTTGACCAACCTAGAGTTTTGATTAAAGCTGTTCCTCCAAGTCCTCCTGCACATCCAACAATTCCTGTCATTATACCAATATCTTTACCAAATCTTTGTGGTACTAATTGGAATACTGCTCCATTTGCCATTCCTAGATTTGCCATAATTAAGAATAAAACTAAGATTGCCATTGCAAAAGGTAATTTAACTGTTGCACTTACAATTACAAGTAATGCTACAACTCCGTAGAAAAAGTATAAAGATCTAATTCCACCAATTTTATCTGCAATATTTCCTCCAACTGGTCTTAATACTGCTCCAGCAAAGATACATAAAGCACCAAAATAACCAGCAATTACTTTTACGTTTCCTTCATCTAATACATCAATACCAAATGCTGCCATATCTACTTGATATGTATTCATTAAATAAACTTTCATATATCCTGCAAATCCAACAAAACCACCAAATGAAACTGCATAGAATAATGAGAACCACCATGTATCTTTATCTTTTAATAGTTTTCCATAATCTTTTAGTTTTTTTGGATTAGCTTTATATACTGATTCTGGAGCATCTTTTGCTAAGAATAAATAAGCAACAAATACAACAATTGCCATTGCCGCTCCAACTCCAAATACTGAAGCCCATCCCCAAAGTTCTGCAATTTTTGGAGCAAATAAGAAGTCAATTACAACACCAATATTCCCAGCACCTGCAATACCTAAAACAACACCTTGAAGTTTTGGTGGATACCATTGTCCAGCTTGAGGAAGTGCAACTGCAAATGAAGCACCTGCAAAACCAAGACCAAGTGCAACGATTAATAATTGATTGTAAGTAATACTATCACCTTGTAAATATGCTGTTAAGAGCGCGGCGATTACAATAGCTTGAGAAATAAGTGCAGTCTTTTTTGCACCAAGTTTATCAACTCCAAACCCTAGTACAATTCTTAATATAGCACCAGATAGAATAGGAAGTGATAATAATGTAGCTTTTTCACTTGCTGTCATAAAATGACCACTTAAGGCTAATGCTTCAGCAATCTCTGTACTAAGTGGTCCTAACATTGTCCATACCATAAAACTCATATCAAAATATAAAAAAGCCATGAACAATGTTGTTCCGTGTCCTTGTCCTTTTAAGTCTTTCAATCCCGCCATAATAATCCTTCTTTTTCTAATTTGTGAAAGTATATATGGAAAAAAGTAAAAAATGTATATTCTTGTGTATAAAATATATCCAATATACAAATACTAAATAATTGTATATTTAATATGTTTAATGTATATACTGTCTCTTATACACATCTCCGAGCCCACGAGACCAGAGAGGATCTCGT